>JAEWAA010000223.1 GCA_023391955.1 Bacillota bacterium
CCAGCTGGCGGAACGGTCCGGGCCGGAGCCGCCCCGGCCCGTGGAGGAGTACGCCTTCGACCTGCTGGCGGCGGGGGTGTTATGGCGCGTGTACGGCCCACACGCGCTGGGGCTGACTCCCGCCAGAGGCAGGCTGCTGCGCCGGCTGGCGGGAGTGAGCACTGCATCGCCGCGGCTGAAGCCCGCGGCGGACCGGCTGCGCGCCACCTGGGGCAGCAGGTGGCTGCTGGAGCAAGGAGGCCCGGCTCCGCAGGGGGCCTCCCGGGCAGTGCCCGCTTCTCCCACTCCCGCCCAGTGGGAGAAGCTCCTGCTGTGGCTGAAGGCCTCCGGCGAATTCAGCCAAGAGGCGGGCCGGCTGCGTCTGGCGGCCGGCTGCCTCACCAAGGCGGCGCCGGGGGCCTTCCGCACCGCAGCGGAAGCGGCGGTGGAGGCCGCCGCTTGGTTAGCCCACGCGGGTGCGCGGCTGCTTGGCGGCTATACCCGCCAGGTGGCCGCCTTCCGTGCTGGCCTCACCAAGCGCCCCACTCGCCGGGAGGATGCCATTCTGCGCAACCGCAGCGAGGTGGAATATCACCTCAACTGGCTCGGCGCAGAGCTCATGAACCGCACCTATCGCAGCGCATTCGAAGCCGCCGGGAAACGGGCGGTGCTTCTCCCCGTCTGCCTACGCGCCCATACGGGCTCGGCTTGTGCGGCAATCCGCAGCGGCCAAGGCCACAC
Source organism: Bacillota bacterium (assembly GCA_023391955.1). Classification (GTDB taxonomy): domain Bacteria; phylum Bacillota; class Bacilli; order Paenibacillales; family NBRC-103111; genus Paenibacillus_AR. The sequence goes on from JAEWAA010000223.1 coordinate 721, forward strand.
CTGCCTGCGCTGCGACCCCAGCTGCCGGGTTGCCTCCGTTATGGAGCTGGGCGAGGCTGAAGGCGTTGAGGTGATCCTAATTTCCCACGAAAGCGACGCCTTCTCCCACACCCTCATCAGCCGCCTGCTCCGGGAGAATACCTCGATTGTGGGAGTTGCCTGCACCCTCAACCTGGTGTCGGGCGGGCTCCGCGCCAAAGCAGCAGGGCTGGCCGCCCAATGTGTCATCCTGGATTATTGCGGCTGCGGACAGCATTGGGACGACGCAGGCGGCTTCCCCACGGATCTGAGCCTGAACCGGCTGCAGGCAATTCTCCGGCCTGATGCCCCGTCTCCAGTTCCTCGCCAAGAATAGTTCATCATGCATCGGCCTAGGGTCTGTCTTCAAACCCGCTTGAGGGCATCTTTTACCGCCTTTTCATCCCGAGCTAGCGTTACTTTCGCTTGACGTACTCCCGGTACGCCTTCACAAAAGTGCCTTGCCTGGAATGAAAATTCACCAAAATCTGCTCCCCTCGGTGTTTGAAGACAGACCCTACCGTCCCACCGAAGGACCTACAAATGTCCCTCCGGCGGGTTCCTCCGTTTCTACGTGCTAGCTTCTAAACCTCCTCCCTCCATCAGACATCCATGGGCTTAGAGCGGTTGTTCCGGATAACAGAACTGCATTTCATTTACTCCGCCCCTTTCGGAAGCAGAATTTGATTCTCCCGGTACAGCTCCCCGGTCTTCCGCGGTACCTGCGGCACAGTAATGGACATGGGGCCGTCGCCGGTCTCAACGGTGGCGGTCACCCACATCCCCTTCGGCTCCAGCCGGACCATGGGCAACGCTCCATCCTCGCCCAGGGAGAAAACAAAAACCCATACCGCTTTCTCCAGAGTATGGAAATCAAAATCCCGCTCCCTGCCTGATGCAATTACATAATCCAGGCACACCCCATTGGCTGTGCGCTCCACCTGCACGGATAGCGGCCCATACGAAGCGCTGTCCAGCACCGCTTCCACCTGCAAGGCGGTATCTCCAAGCTGCGCCGCAAGGCCCATCCCCTCCCGGGCCACCGGCACATCCAGCCCTGCTGCGTCTCCTCCCAGCAGCAGGCGAACGCGCAAATCCTTAGCCCTGAACCGGCCGTTAATAATATCCAGGTCCTGATGCCAAGCACCATTGTCCGTCGCCAGGTTGAAGCTGAACAGCACCTGCTGGCGGAACTGCACGCCGCTGAATATCGACGAACAGAAATCCTTGCCATCCTTTAGGAATTGCAGCTGAACCGACACCGTCTTCCCCTCTCCGGCAGCCACATAACCCAGCAAATTGCGGCGCTGGTTCCACATGCTGCCCATGCTGTAGCTGCCGAGAGTAAGCCTTCTGTTCTGGTACGTGGTGGCGTAATTCTGGTAGCCGGTCTCCTTCTCCTGCAGCGTAGGCTCCGTAAAATATCGCTCCTCGGGCGAGCTGAACAGGTAGCGGTATTGTTCAGGACAACGAATGCCCTTCGGATCATCGCTCAACGCATTGGCCAGGAACGCTTTTTCACTGGGCCGCAGCATGGTGCCGTAAGTCCGGCTATGTGGTCCCCCCCATGCCCCCGTCGCCGGGTGATAGTGCCGGGCCACCATATGCCAGGCAATGTCCAGCAGCCGCTCCGCCAACGCTACGGCCTCTGCCGATTCCGACTGCGTATGGATATCATGCAGCTCCTCAATCGCAATAGGCGTATAACAAGGGCTGTTATATTCCGAAAACGTTCCGATATCCGACGTATACGCATAGAACGTCTGAAGACGCCGGATACCGTAGCCCCTCAGCTCCCCATTTCCCAGCAGTTCGCCGCCAAGCAGCGTTACTAACGCGCCCATAATGGCAATGTTGGTATAATGGGGCCCGACATTGCGGATCACAATGGCCTGACAGGCATGATACACCGCATCCCGGAGCCGGGCCACAAGGGACTGCGGCAGTAGGGGCGCATAATGCTTGGCAATCAGCAGCAGCTTCTTGCCGTGGAAATCCGCCATATTCCAGTCGGGGCGATCCATCTCGTCCAGCGGCTCTTCATAAAAATACGGCCAAATCCCATAGGTTCCCCGCGTGGGGTCCTGATCCTGACAGGCTACAACAGCCTCCAGAATGTCCGCCGCCCGCTGCACATAATCCTTTCCACCCGCCTGCAGAAGCTCGTAAGCGTAGCAGGTCGAAGGATACAGAGCGTGGACAACAGGATGGGTGTCCGGCTTCAGCGCCGTATGATAGGTTGCGGTCAGAGGCGTCCGGACCAGCTTGACCAAAGCGTCATAGTTTGCTTCTGTGTTCTGAAGCTTCGCCAGCAGTTCGGCATTATGCATCATTGATCCTCTCCTTCTTGAAGCTGTATTCTCCCGAAGCAAGCTCCTTCGTTACTCCTTCAAACACAAAGGTTGCCGATGCTCCCTCCGGAACAACCAGCAGGATATGTTCCTTATTCCACGAAATTTCCAGGCGGCCGTAAGGGGTTTGATGCCAGGCACGAAATTCCTGCACATCTGCCGGGATGTGGGGAGCAAGCCGGATGCGCTTGAATCCCGGATGGCAATCGTCAATACGGAAGCCTGCAAGCGCCTTATAGTACCAGGCGCCGATTTCCGAAAACATATGATGGTTCATGGATGAGCCGCCGTACCAATTTTCCCCCAGAGTTCCCGCGCATAAGTCCGTCATGTACCCCCAGCCCGGAAAATCCCTCCGGGAGGCAATCGTATAGGCAAGCTCAACATGCCCGTGGTCGGTAAGGACGTCCAAAAGCATTTTGGCGCAAAATATCCCCCCCATAATGTGGCAATCCGCATTGTCTACTGTCCTGATCAGGTGATTCAGGGTTTGCGGCACATCCTCGGCAAGGCCAAAATAAAGCAGCATGGCATAAAAAAGCTGACTATCCGTCTGCAAATCCCCGTATTCCCGCAGAAAGGCTTCCCTAATCTCCCCCGCCAGCCCGGAGGCCTGCCGCTGATTTTCCTCCTTATGCAGAATCCTGGACATTCTCCCGAATAAATCAGCCATATAAAAGGAATAGGCCGTCAGCAATGCTGCTGTGGGGCATTCGGGCGCACCGGTAGGAGCAGACCAGTCACCAAGACCAATCCGGCAAATGCCATGGTCGAGAATGGAACGGAGATACCCGAGATACTTCTCCATCGGCTCATAATACCTTTGGAGATAAACGGCCTGGCCCGTGTAGCGGTACAGCTGCCAGGGGATGACGAACAGAGCGGCATCCCAAGCCGGTCCGCAAAGCATATGATCATATCCCCAGCTGCTGGTGGGGGCGATACAGGGAATACGGCCGTTAGGGCGCTGGCAGTCGGCAAGATCATCCAGCCACTTCACATAAGCGTCCTGCATCGCAAAATTAAACAGCGCCTGCTCGCAGGATAGATGAGCGTCTCCGGTCCAACCGTTTTTTTCCCGGTGCGGACAGTCGGTGGGGATGTGGTGGAAATTGGTTAAGGTGGAGCGGCGCACGGCCTCTTGAATTTTGGCAATATGGGGATTGTCGCATACCAGCCCCCCGGCGTCGGCCAAATCGGTATGGAAGCAGCGGGCCACTACCTCGATGGTTTCATAATCTCCATAGACTCGCGCATAACGGAACCCGTTGTAGCTGAATTCGCTGTGCCATACCTCTGTTCCCTGTCCTGACAGAATGTACTCATCACACTGAAACCGTTCATCATACACATGCTGCCTGTATCTCTCCAGATCCGGAGTTCCAGTGGCTCGCAGCAGCTCAAAATATTGAATGGATACCTTGCTTCCCTTGTTGCCTGTTACCTTGATTTCCACATTTCCCGACAGATTGACGCCAAAATCGTAGACGGTCGGCAATGGCCCCGGGATAATCGCAACCGGCTCGATGACGCTTCTCACTCTTATGGGCGGGATCCGCTGCTCCTCCATCACACCGCCGGGAGCGGGTGCAATGGAAGCCTGCTCCCATCCTCCGATCCGGTATCCCCCGTCGAAGGTTTCCCCGCACCGCAGGGAATTGAACACGGTGCCGCTTCGGGCGCATTCCCAGCTTGTATCGGAGACGAGGAATAATTCCCCGTCGATGTATAGCTCTGCAATCATCTTGGGCTGGGCCCGCCAAACCGCATGCTCAAACTGCCAGGCGGAGGCCTGCATTTCGTTATACCAGCCGTTTCCCAATGTGACTTCGATTTCATTGGAGCCTTGCGCCGCATACTCGCTTACATTGTAAACATTATACAAAACCCGTTTGTCATAAGCGGTAAAAGCAGGCTGCATAATCTCGTCGCCTACACGCCGGCCGTTAATGGCCATCACATAGAAGCCAAGTCCGCATATGCGGATTTGAGCGGCTTTTACGCCGCTTGGCAATTGGAATCTCCTTCTGAATACCGGCGCGGCATGGCCGGGGCATCCGGCGAAGGTGATCCATTGGGCTTTCCACTCGGGCTTGAATTTCATTCCTTCACATTCTCTCATGGATTTTGTCTGCGAGTGCCTGCTCCCGGTATTCCGAAGGGGTAAGGACCGTCAGCTTTTTGAAAATCCGGATAAAGGTGTTCACATTGCTGTAGCCCACCGCCTCGGCGATATCTCTTATCTTCGCGTCGGTTTCCACCAGCAGCTGTCTGGCCTGGATCATCCGCAAATTCATCAGGTAATCGATAAAATTGCTCTCCGTTTGCTCCTTAAACAGCTTGCTTAAATGGGATACGCTCACATGGTATTCATCCGCCAGCATGTTCAGGGAAAGGTCGGCTCTGCTGAAATTGGCATGGATATAGTCCAGCACCTTGACCACCAGATCATTTTTCTCCCGGCTGCTTCGTTTGTGCCGAATCTGCTCCATGCATTCCCGCAGCGTGGACAGGATAAAGCCCTTCATATCCTCCAGATTGTCGTGCTGGTTCAAGGAATCCCGCATCTCCTGGGGCAGGCGGAACTGCTCCGGCTCAATCCCCGCCTCTCCCGCCACTACGGCGGCCTTCATGAGACATTGCAGACTCATCTGCCGGATCAATTCGGGAGGCACGCCATATTGAGTGAAGGCAACGAACCAGCGGTCTATCTGCGTCTTCAGCTTGTCCCCGTCCAGCAGCTTCAGGGAATCCATTATGCCGTCCGTCATCATCACCAGCCGGTAGAATGGGGCTGATTCCTCACTTTGCACATCATCCTGGGTAATCACCGTATTCGTCCCCAGAATCAGCCGGTAGGCCAGCACATTGCAGGCCTGCTTGAAGGATAAATGGATCTCCCCCGGCGTTTCCGCCAGTCCGCCTACACCGATGGTCACAGTACGTTTAAAGTTTTCCGCCACATAATTTTTGATCAATTCCGCCACCACTCCGGCCCGCAGCTCGCCCTCCCCGTCGCCGTCCTGGAAGCTCATGAGAATGGCGCAGCGGCCGTTTTCCAGCTCGATAGCCACCCCTTTGCCCTCCGCCTGGATCAGCTCCTCGGCCACATTGCACAGGGCGTAATTGTACAGATGGATATCCCGGGGCGTGAGCGGCTCATGACGCTGGTCAAATTCCGCCACCAGCACCACAAAGCGGTTCATATCCAGCTCCATTCCCAGCATGTCCATATATTGTCTGGTGTTGGAGATATTAATTTTGTAATCGGACAACAGCTCCATTACCAGCTGCCACTTCAGAACCGGCTTGGTGTCGCGGACCTGTTTCTGAAGCAGCTCGCTCTTCACCAGAATATCCTCGAACCGGGATTCCAGCAGCTTCAGGCCATCCCCTCCGGCATCCCCGGCAGGGTGGGGAGCCAGCGCATTCAGCTTGGCCGTGATGGTCTCCATAAACCGGTCCAGCGGCTTGAAGGTCCATCTGCCTACAGCAAAAGCCAGCACCGCCGCCAGAAGGAGGATCAGGGCCGACAAAACGGTGAGTGTATTGCGAATCACAATCAGGGGTTTGTTCAGCTCGATCTCCGAAACAACCCGCACAATTCTCCAGCCCGTATACGGATTCACCTTGTAGAAAACAGTAGAGGCCTTATTGTCCACTGTGGCCTTGAAGTAACCCGACTTCTTGCCCATCGCCGCCATCTCCGCCACAAAGGGGGTGGAGCCCCAGCTTTCCCCCAGCGAGGATTCATCGGGATCAATCACCACCACACCATCCTTGTCCAGCACCAGGTTTACTCCCTGGGCATCCTGCTCATGGTGAATCAGAGGCAATAAAAGCTCCGCCTTCAAATTGAAGGCCACTGCACCCTTGCGGTAGCCGGAGGAATGAATCATCGGATAGGTCCGGACAAAGGTCACCACATTGCGGTAAATGGGAAAGTTGGAGTTTCGGAGCAGCACCTTGCGGCTGCCCAGCCAGTCGGAATAACCGTCGAATTGGCTAAACCGGCCGATCCAGGCGTAATCCTTCACCCGCAGCTCCTCCGTGAGAATATCCCCGGACACCAGCCGATCCTGGGAGTAGGAGTACATGTCCACAGAGAACAGATATTCGTCGCTGTGGATGAGCCTGTCGATATGATTGCCGACGCGGTAATCATTATCGGTCCGCTCTCCCTGCGGCAGATCGTCATCAAAGAACTTTCTTACCTCTTCATACTGGATCAATTGGAGGGCTTCATTATCCACATTCTTCAGCACCAGCTCCAGCTTCTGCTCCATATGCTCCAGCAGCTCCACATTGGTACGGATCAAGCGGTCCTTCAGATCCTCGGTAAAGATCAGATAAAACAGCACCGCCGATACGGTTATGATCAGGAACAGAAACATGATCAGGCCTGTGATCACTTTTTTCATCCACCGGTTCTCTGCACTGCTTACGCTTCTGTTCATGCCTCTGTTCCCTTCATGTGCGTAATTGGCGGTAACTGTACATTATTTGAAGCTGGCTTTATTCGCTTCATACCATTCCTGGGCCATGGCTTCCACCTTCTCGCCGCCCAGGCGCTTCCATTCCTTGCGGATTTCCTCCAGCCCCCAGGAAGCCGTGTATTGGCTGCCCTGCATGGCCACCTTGGCGCGTACCCCTTCAATAAAGGGCTTCAGGGCAGCCTGAATATCGTTCAGCTCCGTGAGGTTGGGCTGATAAGGAATATCCCGGCGGAAGGCATTCTTGGTGGCTGTCTCCAGCCCCTTCTTGCTCAGCGCAGCCAGTCGTTGGGAGGTCTCATCCGGCGCAGCCTTCACCAGCAGATCGGCAGGAGAGAACTTTACATTCCGCAGGAACCCGTATTCCCCGGCATAGGCTACTTCCTTCTTGTACTTATCCGCATCCAGCTGCTGGGCCACTCCGTTCACATTCTTGTAGTGGACCCCTTCGGTACCGTTAACCAAGGTCATCCAGCCTTTGTCCACCAGCCAGTCCAGATACTCTACAGCCGCCTTGGGATTCTGCATTTCCTTATTGAACGCTACAAAAATGAATGGCGCAGTCTCTTGGTACAGTCCGAACTTGCCGTTTTTGGTGGAAACCGGCTCCAGGGGCACAGGGTTGGCGCCGGGCACATTCTTCCACATATCCCGGATATGGACCTCCATGGCGCCGCTTCCCCAGCTGGCCACATAAATGCCTGCTTTGCCAGTGGTCCAGAGCTGGTTGGCCCGCTGGAAGTTCTTGTCCGTGAGATATTCCTTGTCCACCAGCCCGGCCTCATACATTTGCTTCTCCAGAGCCAGCGTATCGCCGAAGCGGTCGAGGGTGGCGCCGTACTTCATTTTGCCGTTCTCCAGGTACCATTGGCTGTTGATGGCGGCGTTCATGGCGGAGTAGGCGTCAAAGGTGGTACTGCCCACCAGAGGGGTTGTATCCGCTTTGCCGTTGCCGTCCGGGTCCTGATCCTTGAAGGCCTTGGCTACCGTGATCAATTCATCCATGGTGGTTGGCATTTTCAGGCCCAGCTTATCCAGCCAATCCTGCCTGATCCACATGCCGTGGTTGGCGATGGAATCCAGAGTCCGTTCGGTGGCGACGGCGTACATTTTGCCCTCGAAGGTCAGGTACGGCTTCAGTTCGGGATGCTCCTGCAAATATTTTTTATAGGAGGTGCTGTATGTCTCAATATATTGGTCCACCGGCTGAATGGCTCCCTGGGTAATCAGCTTGCCGATGTAGTTCCGGTCATACTCCCAGATTAAATCCGGCGCCTGCTTGGAGGCTATCAGCACGTTCAGCTTGTCCTGCGCCTGGTTGCGGGGAACGGGAACCACCTTCACGTCAATGCCGGACTGCTCCCGGATCCATTTAACCCAACGGTTGTTTTCGTAGGTGCCTTCGTCGCTGGACACCGAGCCTCTGTCGAACATGGAGAAGCTGACGGCCTTGGGCAGGCTGGCATACGGATCAGCCGCCGCCGTTCCTGCAGCCGATGCCGCAGGCGATGGAGCTGCCTCCCCTGTCC
>JAEWAA010000327.1 GCA_023391955.1 Bacillota bacterium
GGGTGCTGGTATGTGTTTTGATGCTTTCACCTTTTGCACAATTGCAAGCGCTTACTGTAAAGGCAGCCGTTCCTGAGCCGGAAGGACCGGTGATGGAGATTTATGCCGAGCAGTTTGATGATCCGGATAATTTCGGCTCTGCGGGAGGGGTGACCATTCCCCAGCCATGGATTCAGGATGGAGGCAAAAGCGTAGCCAAAACCTCCGCTTCCTCCACGGCCCCGTCCACACCCAATATGGTAAAAATTGATTCCACGGATGTGCTGGCCCTGCCCTTGGATCTGACCGGCTACGGGAATATCCAGGTCAGCTATTACACCCGCGCGTCCTCGTATGTGAGCGGAAGTGTGTATGTGGAATGGTCCTATGACGGCGGCGCTAACTGGTCGGTGCTGGAGGAGTTCAAGCCGCCTGCCGGAGCGGCGTCCGAACCGAACAAGAAGAAAACCTGGGCTTTGGACGCACAGGCCAACAGCAACCCGGCCAACAAGCTGCGTTTTCGGGCGGCAGCGCCTGTGGGGAATTTGTATTTTGACAGCGTGTCCATAATGGGGCAGGCCATTCCGGGCATTCCCCCGGCAGCGACGCCGGTGCCTATTCCGGAGCCGGTGGAGCAGCCGCCTTTTGTCCCTCCGGCCGGAGTAAAGATGTATGAGGATGTGCTTGTGGGTATGGCGGGGAACCGGGAGATTTACGCTTCCATTGCCGTCCCGGAGGTGGCTCCGGCAGCGGCCATGCCGGCTGTGGTCTACATCCACGGAGGCGGCTGGAACCACGGGGACCGCAAGCAGGCCCTGGGCAACATCTCCAATTATGTGCTCAAAAGAGGTTATATCGGCGTTGCCCTGAGCTACCGGTTGACTCCGGAAGCGCCGTTCCCGGCGCAGATTCAGGATGTGAAGCTGGGGATCCGTTTCCTGCGGGCCCATGCAGCCCAATATTTCATCGATCCCAGCCGGATCGGCATATGGGGGTCCTCCGCCGGCGGGCATTTGGCCTCATTGTTAGGCACAACCGGGGACCTGGAGGCAGGCAGCTGGATTACCCTGGACAACGGGAATACGGTTCAGGTGCCTGATCTGGGCGGAACCGGCGGTTGGCCGGAATACTCCGACAAGGTTCAGGCTGTAGCCGATTGGTTCGGTCCCGCTGACTTCACTACGGAATTTGCCAACAATTACAGCTCTGTAACGGCGCTTCTGGGTGGAAAAAAGGCATTCACCGTTCCCAACGAAGCCCGGCTGGCCATGCCGGGGACCTATGCTTCTCCGGATGATCCGCCCTTCTGGATCCGCCACGGCGATGCCGACAGCACGATTCCGTATGAGAACAGCGTCAAGTTCGCCGGACAGCTGACAGCGGCAGGCGTGCAGGTGGTGGATTTTAAGCTGGTGCCCGGGCAGGGACACGGTTTTACGGGAACGGCCTCGGATACTGCTAACGCGGAGGCATGGGCTTTCCTCGACCAGTATGTAAAGAACCGGGTAGTTACGGAGCCGATTATTTACAAGCCGGGTTATGGGCCGGGGGGTACAGATCCTGGGAATCCGGACCCCGGTAATGGAACGGTACATCCGGGAAGCCCGTCTGTTCAACTGGATGCGACGGCATGGACGATGACAGCCGGTGGGAACAAGGAGCTTGCCGCTGAGGTTGTTTCTTCGGGTGATACCGGCACGGTTACCGTCACTTGGTCCACGTATAACAGCGCTGTAGCCACAGTCGAATCCTTGGGCGGGCTGAAGGCCCGGGTAACGGCGGTATCTCCGGGCACTACAAAAATTGTGGCCACCGTCGCATCCTCCGTCTACCAGCAGCCGGCAGTGGCAGAAGCAATGGTGACGGTCACACTGGCAGAGCCTGGGCAGCAGGTGGAAAAGGAAATCGCCGTCCTGACACCGACGGATGACGCACTGATCGACAGTGATATAGAAAATGCAGATAAAAACATCAATTCTGCAACTGGCTCCAGCCAGGGCCTGTTCAGTGTATCGTCCAGCAGCTCGAGGAAAAAATATGTTTACTTCAAATATGATATCACCGGGGCGGCAAATCCATCGTATTACTATACCTTCCAGGTGGCGGCCAAAAAAGGAAGCTCCAATACAGAAGTATCCTTGCAATTGTATGGCATCCCGGACAGTGATTGGAGAGAAACCACTTTAACGTGGAACAATGCTCCGGTCAAGGAGCTGACTTCCGGCGAACTGTTGGGCGGGTTTACTGTGGATAAGGACAAAGTCGGAAATCCCCAGGTATATACCGTGGACGTTACGGAATATGTACGTTCCCGGCTTGCTGACGGAACCGTTGTGTTTATGCTTGGCGATGCGGAAAATACGGGCATCTCCTTGAATATTTACTCCAAGGAAGCCAACGGCACTTCCTATCCCTGGCCTGCTTTGAAGGTAAAGGAAATCATTGATCTTTCCGGGGATACGGCCCCGCCGTATTGGCCGGAGGGTTCGCTTTTGAAGGCTGACAATCTGGGGACAGACTTCGTGGACCTCCAGTGGCCGCAAGCCTTGGATGACTCCACCATCGACCATTACCTGGTCTACCGCAACAATGAGCTGATCGCTACTTTGGAGCCGGAAGCAAGCACCTATACTGCAGCCGGGCTGACCCCGAATACCGTATATAATTTTAAGGTAGCGGCAGTGGATGCCTCAGGCAAAACCAGCACCACCTCCTTGACGCTCACCCGGACAACATTGGCGGAGCCCATTCTTCCCTTGGCGGTAGAGGCGGTTACGGCCAGCAGCAGTGACGGCAATATTGAAAGCAACACCCTTGACAACAACTCGTACACCCGCTGGTCGGCCAGCGGCGACGGCCCGTGGATCAGGTTTGATCTGGGTGAGCTGCGCCAGGTGGGGTATCTTGGAATCGGCTTTTATAAAGGAGATACCCGCAAAACCCAACTGGAGATCGAAACCTCCGTCGACGGTGAAAATTGGACGCCCGGCTTCAGCGGCTGGTCCACCCGGTTGACCACAGCCCTGCAGGTGTTTGATCTGGAGGATGTGAATGCCAGATATGTGCGCCTAACCGGGCGCGGCAATTCCGACGGCAGCGTATTTACCAGCCTGACGGATGTGCATATTTATCCGCCGTATGCCAACGGGGACACCCCTGTGGCTCTGGTGCCCTATATTCTGCCGGGGCCTCCTCCGGGAGCGGTGCCTTTTACCAAGGCCGGACTGACGAAGCCGGACGGCAGCGCACATACGCTTCATTCACCCAATCCGGTAACGGGGCGGACGCTGAATGTGCTGGACTTTGGCGCTGATCCGGCGGACAACGGGCAGGATGACCGTCCGGCCATTCAGGCAGCCATCGATGCAGCGGTTGCGGGAGATGAGGTGTTTATTCCAGAAGGGGTTTACAACCTGCTGACCTCTCCGGACGGCTTGGCGAATTTGTTTTTGAAAAGCGGCGTCAACATCCGTGGGGAAAGCGAAGAAGGCACGGTTCTCCGAACCTCCTTGGACATGGTGAAAAACAGCACTCTTTTCAAATCCGCCAAGCAGCATAACCTCCAAATTTCCGGCATGACCTTAACCTCTGCCTGGAACAAGGAATACACAACCGATCACAAGGCTAACAACCCCCAAGCGGGGGGGCCGGACAGCCTGATCATGATCAGCAACTACGGGGAAGACCCTTCGTACAACGTGACCATCCATCATGTTACTGTGGAAAAGTTCCGGCGGATGGCTATCCGCATTGAAAACAGCCATGATGTGATTGTGCGGAACAGCACCTTCCGCAATGCTACCGATGTGGGCCCCGGCGGCTCCGGTTATGGCGTGGCCATCCAGGGAATGCCCAAGGTGGACCGGTTGGGTTTTGCCAACGATACCCTGTGGAATCTGGTGGATGATTCCCGGTTTGAGGGACCGTATCTGCGCCACGGCGCCCTGATCCAGAACGTGGCCCATAACAACACGGTGCGCAACAATGTGTTTATCCAGACGAAGTTGGACGCCATCGATCTTCACGGGGAACTGGAGTATCTCAATGAGATTTCCGGCAATCTGGTGGAAAATATCCTCACCGGCGGAGCCGTCGGCCTTGGCAATACCGGTGGTACGGCTCCCAGCAACCACAGCAAAACCGGCCCCGGCAACCTGATCCGGGACAATCTCATCCGCAACAGCCGGGAGGGGATTGTGGTGACTATGGGAACCCCGGATACGGTCATTATAAACAATGTGATCGAGAATACAGCAGATATCCCCGATGCATCAGGCATCAATATCCTGAACGGTCCCGGTACCATCATCCGGGGCAATACGATCCGCAATAATACCGCCAATGGATATTGGGCGATTCTATTGGAGCACGACAACGGCGACACCAATGCCAACTATATCGGCGAGGGTGATCCGGAGAATGTGCGTATTGAGGGCAATGTCCTTACGGGCAACACCAACGGCATTGGATTGTTTGCAGGCAAGGGGAGCCGGCTGAAGGGCAATATAGTGGAAAATACACGAACCAATTTTTACCAAAAAGATGAGGTAGAGGCGGTTATTGAGGAGCTGTCGGATGATTGGCGGCTAAAACAGCTTGCCCTCAGCGCGGGAGAATTGGAACCGGTATTTGCTCCGGAAACCCTGGCTTATTCGGCCCAGGTTGCCTATGAAACGGAGGCAGTCACAGTGATAGCGGTGGCTGATCCTCTTGCTGCTGTTACCATTACAGGCATTGCCGGAGTGGCCGGCAGCACAACAGAGGACGGCAGCTCAGCGGCCGCTATTCCGTCGGCTGAAGGCACAGCAACCCTGGCTCCGGTGGAGGGAAGTTATACGGCAACTCTCCCGTTGGAGGTGGGGCAGAACCGGATCATCATCGCGGTAACAGCCGAGAATGGGGAAGCCGCAGACTATACAATCGATGTAACGCGACTTGCACAGGAATCCCCGGGTGGCACACCAGGCGGGGAAACGCCGGGCGGGGAGACCCCAGGTGGCGAAAATCCAGGCGGGGAAGATCCAGGCAGCGGAACTCCTGGAGGTGGGGAAGACTCAGGTGGGGAAGACCCGGGTAACGGAACACCAGGCGGAGAAGACCCGGATAACGGGACGCCAGATGGCGGTTCCTCGGCTGAGGAGCCCCAAGATGGCTCCAGTAACGTACCTGTACCTGGTCCGGCAGGCCCAACAAGCCTTGTTAATCCAATAGAATCTGCGACAATAGCCGAATTCGATGCTCCGTTGTTGGAGAAGGCATTGGAAGGTGCGGTTGGTGGGTCAGTGTTATTGAAGCCGATGCAAAGCTCCGACCAAGGAAATGCCACAGCGGATGGGGTAAGCCTGAACGGAGCTGCCTTGGGTAAGCTCCTGCAAGCAGAGCAAGTAGATACACTAGTGGTGGAAACCGCCCAAGCCTCTTATGCACTGCCGGTGAAAGAGTTGGACTTGGAGCGCCTGGCTCATGAACTGGGCACCGACACAAACAAGCTCCAGTTGGAAATAACTGCGCGGACGAATGATACCGCCGGTGCCTCTATCGCAGCTGCGGGCTGGAAGGTGGCCGGGGCATGGGAATTTGCCGTCAAGCTGTCTGCTCCCGACGGTAAGGAACAGGAGTTGAAGAACTTCACCCGATATGTAAAACGGACGGTAAAACCTGTGGCTGGTGTATCTCTGAACGAAGGCTCACTGGCTGTTATCAGAATGGCTCCCGCGGCGGATGGCAGCTGGGTGCTGGAGCCGGTCCCTTTCCGGGTGGACGGTAGAGAGGTGCACATTTACAGCCGCACCAACAGCACGTATCTGCTGGTAGAGCATACAAGCAGCTTCGCCGACATGAACGGGCATTGGGCCCGGAGCAGTGTGGAACGGATGGCAGCGCGTATGATTGCAGACGGAGTGGCACCCGGGGAGTTTCAGCCTGACAAGACTGTAACCCGCGCGGAAGTGGCTGCTCTTCTGGTCCGCGCGTTAGGGCTGTCCCCATCCGCACCAAGTGGAGAAACCCGCACCTTCACTGATGTTGGGGCAGCGGACTGGTTTGCGGGAGCAGTCCGTGCGGCTTCTGCGATGAAGCTGGTGGAAGGCTACGGTGATGGCAGCTTCCGGCCGGGAGAAACCGTCACCCGCCAGGAATTGGCGGTGATGGTCTACCGCGCCGCAGAGCTGGCGGGTATGAACCCGGCTGCGTCCACTCCGGCCGCAGGTCCGGTACAGATGTCGTACAGCGATGAAGCGGCTATTGCTGGATGGGCAAAACCGGCCGTTGAGGTTCTTACCCGGCATGGTTTGCTGGGCGGCACGCCAGAGGGCCGCTTTGCTCCCGCCGCCCAAGCCACCCGGGCTGAGAGCCTGGTGCTCCTGGACCGCATGCTGGCGCAGTTGAATTTTTCTAATAGTCAATAAAAAAACTAACACCTGGCATAAACAGGTTCCCAGTATCAGGGGAGCCTGTTTTTTTGGTTCTCAGCAATGCTGCATCTATCAATATGCCAATAATTACCAAATATTCGTGCCGATATTGCCTTTTAGGCACCTTGTCGTGCATTATCCCCTTTAGTCAGGAATGGTGAAAGTAAAAGGGAAGGCAGCAGAGGAATGAAGGAGAGCAGTAGAAGAAAGCAGAGGGAGAGCAGAGATAAAACAAAGAGGAGCTTAGAAAGGGGGCAAGGAGGAGAGTAGAGAAATGGAAGGGGAGCCGAAAATAAAGTAAGATACGGAA
>JAEWAA010000379.1 GCA_023391955.1 Bacillota bacterium
GCAAGGGCAACGACCAGGTCCGCTTCGAGCTGACCGCGGCAGCCCTGGCTCCGGAGCTGGAGGTCATCGCTCCGTGGCGTTCCGAGCAGTTCCGTGAAGAGTTCCCGGGCCGCGCCGAAATGATCGCGTATGCCGAAGCCCATGGCATTCCCGTGCAGGCTTCCGCAGCCAAACCCTACTCCACGGACCGCACCCTGCTGCATATCAGCTTCGAAAGCGGCATTCTGGAGGACCCCTGGTTTGATCCCAGCGCCGAGTCCAACAAGGGGATGTTCGTGCTGAGCGTAGCCCCCGAGGATGCGCCGGACCAGCCCGAATATGTGGAGCTGGAATTCACACAAGGCGACTGCACCGCCATTAACGGCGTGCCGGTAACTCCGCTGGAAGCCATGGAGAAGCTCAACGAGTTGGGCGGCAAACACGGCATCGGCCGTGTGGATATGGTGGAAAACCGCTTCGTGGGTATGAAGAGCCGCGGCGTGTATGAAACTCCCGGCGGTACCATTCTGTTCACCGCCCACCGGAAGATGGAATCCATCACCATGGACCGCGATGTGATGCATTTGCGGGATTCCCTGATTTCCAAGTACGCCTCCCTGGTGTACAACGGCTTCTGGTTTGCGCCGGAGCGTCTGGCGCTGCAGGCGCTGGTATCCGAAAGCCAGAAGAATGTCACCGGAACCGTACGTCTGAAGCTGTACAAGGGCAATGTGATCGGCGCCGGCGTGAAGAGCCCGGTCAGCCTGTACAACCCGAACATCGCTACCATGGAAGCTGATCCGACCCAAGCCTACAACCAGAACGACGCTACCGGCTTTATCCGCCTGAACGCGCTGCGCTTGAAGGTATCATCCGGCGTAGATCAAACCAAATAAACGATTCGTATGCAAGTAAAAGACGGGCTGCCGGAGGGTTCGGCAGTCCGTTTCTTGCGAAGAAATACTGCCGATTATTGTGTATAATAGAACGAAGATTGTGAGAGCTGACAGAGGAGGGCAAGCGCGTGTCAAAATTGTGGGGCGGACGTTTTACCAAACAAACGGATCAACTGGTGGAGGAATATACGGCTTCCATTACCTTCGATAAGGAGCTGGCGGAGGAGGATATTCAAGGCAGCCTGGCCCATGTGGCCATGCTGGGCAAATGCGGGATTTTGCCTCTGGCGGATGTGGAGAAGATCACGGACGGCCTTCATCTGGTGTCCAACCGGATCAAGCGGGGAGAGCAGGAGTTCTCCATCGGCGATGAGGATATTCACATGAATATCGAAAAGGCGCTGATCGACGAAATCGGTCCGGTGGGCGGTAAGCTTCATACGGGACGCAGCCGCAATGACCAGGTGGCCACGGACATGCATCTGTACCTGCGCAAGCGGGTGGTGCATTTCGTCGGGCTGCTGGCCAAGCTGCAGGACGCACTCATCGGCCAAGCCAAGGCCAACCTGGACACCATTGTCCCCGGTTATACCCATCTGCAGCGGGCCCAACCGATTCTCTTCGCCCATCATCTGATGGCGTATGTCTCCATGTTCCAGCGGGATGCGGAGCGCCTCACGGACAGCTACAAGCGGGTTAACACCCTTCCCTTGGGCGCGGGCGCCCTGGCGGGCACCACCTTCCCCATCGACCGGCATTTTGTGGCCGGACGGCTGGGCTTTGAGCGTGTGTACGAAAACAGTCTGGACGCGGTAAGCGACCGGGACTTCATTCTGGAATTCCTGAGCAACGCTTCCCTGATTATGATGCATCTTTCCCGGCTCAGCGAGGAGCTGATTCTGTGGTCCAGCAATGAGTTTGCCTTTGTAGAGCTGGATGACGCCTTCTGCACCGGCTCGAGCATTATGCCGCAGAAGAAGAATCCCGACGTGCCGGAGCTGGTCCGGGGCAAAACCGGCCGGGTCTACGGAAACCTGATGGGTCTCCTGACCGTCCTGAAGTCCCTGCCGTTGGCATACAACAAGGACATGCAGGAGGACAAGGAAGGCATGCTGGATACCGTGAAAACCCTGGACGGCGCCCTCCAGCTGTTCGCTCCCATGATCTCCACCATGAAGGTGAACAAGGAACGGATGCGCCAGGCTGTCAACCAGGACTTCTCCAATGCCACCGATATTGCCGACTACCTGGTTAACAAGGGAATGCCCTTCCGGCAGGCCCACGAAGTCATCGGCAAGCTGGTGCTGTACAGCATCGAGCACAAGAAATATCTGCTGGATCTGGAGCTGTCCGAATACCACAGCTTCTCCAAGCTGTTCGGCGACGACATCTACACCGTCCTCCAGCCGGAGCATGTGGTCAACGCGCGTAATGTCTACGGCGGCACGGCCTCCGCACAGGTGGCGGCGGCGGTGGAACGGGCGGAAGCGGCACTGCAGGAGCTTCAAAGCTGGCATAAGGAATACGCCGAAAAGAGCAAATAATACAAAATCCCCGGGCTCCCTGAAGGAGTGCCGGGGATTTTTTTTGTATCTGTAAAAAAGCAGGGCTGACTATTCCACAACAAGCTCAATATCTCCCGTATCCGCACGGGCCTGCAGCAGCGGGCCTCCGCCGGACAGCTGGCCCTCCAGCTGGCGCTTCTCCATCCGTTTGGCGGTAAACTGATCCTGCGATGGAATCTGCAGGGTGGTCCGGCCGGTATCTGTGGCGAATTTTAATTCCGCCGGGAAAACCTTGGCCAGGTTCAGGCGAATGTCCCCTGTATCGGTCTGCAGGTCCGCAGCAGCCGGAAAGGCATCCAGTCCGGCAATAATATGCCCGGTATCCGTCCGCAGCGACAGCTTGGCGGACAGGTGGTCCAGCCTCATCGTGCCGGTGTCGCTCCGGGCGGTAAGGCTTTTGCCGGTGAAACCGTCCAGACGAATCTCGCCGGTATCGGCTTTGATCTCCAGCGTATCCGCTTGTAGAGCGGGCAGGGTAATTCTCCCTGTATCGGTGGTAAAGGCCAGGCTGCGGTATACCTTTTCCGGCAGCTCCACGGTTACCTCCAATTTGTTAGAGAACAGCTGGAACAGCTGGGTCACATCAATCCCGATGGAAAACTTCTTGGTGGTGCGCGCTACCGCTTTTACTTCACCACTCCGGTTATCCAGCTCAATATTGGCATACTCCGCATCGGCTTCACGGACCCGGCCGCTCAGCTTGATCCGCAATTGATCGCCGGTGGTGGAAACCACGGTAATGGGAGTCGTATCCGTCTGCAGCGAGAAGGATTGGACGGTGGACACATCCAGCTCCTTTTGGACATCCAGGTCTATTGTGGCATTGTCAATCACACCAACCCGGTACAGAAGCATCAGTCCGCCGATCCCGATCAGGGTACAGGCCAGCGCCGTCATTACAATTTGCTTTAAACTCCATCTCAAGTTCATACTAATCCCCCCTGACCAGTCTGAGATTCAAGGCTACATAGCGCTTGACCACAGACCAGAAGGCAATATTTAGTTTCCACATTGCAGCCCCCAGCAGAATTCCCAGCCCGCTTAATGTCATGGTGGTGAAAATCTCCAGAAGTAGCACATCCACAGTTGCGGGAATTCCCGTTCCGATAATAACCCAGACCAAACTGAAGGAAAACAATACGGCCACCAGGGAAAAGGAGAACAGCAGCAAGGCTATGGTCAAAAAGGGTGCCAGTACGAAAATCAGATTGAACATCAGCAGCGCGACAGCTGCTGCGTAAGGCCGCAAGCCTCCCCTGCCGGCTGTATGGGGCCGGTGGTTCTGCATGTGGGGCGGTTGCTCCACGGGCACGGGTATAAAGCCCAGGGAGCGGATAATTTCCTCTTCACTTTTGCCGCCGGCTTCGGCCTGGCGGAACAAATCCTCATACACGCTGAGAATGTTCTCTTGCTCCTCCGCAGGCAATCCGCGGAGACGGGCCCGGAGCTGCTGGAAAAAATCGGCCTTTGACATTTGCATCCCCTGCTTCTTTTCTTGATGAAGAACTTGATTCTTAGTATAGCAGGCAATATGTGGAGGACGAAGTAACCGCAGTCATGTGACCTGTCACATTCTCGCCAAGTCTCCTAGAGAGTAATATGACAGGAGTGAAAAGGGGGACCGGACCTCAGACCGGGGGGCGGACTATCCTGGAGACCAGCATAGCAGCGGGCTGCCGTACAGTCGGATGCCCAATTAAGCCTACCGGAAGCGGGGGCCTTCCACCCCATCCTCCAGCATCCCCTCCTTGCCCTCGCCGCCCGGACCCGCACTTTCACCGGCTTTGCCGCCTACCGCCACCAGGGCCGGCTGGGGCTGATAACGGTCCCGGGAAATGAGCTCCCGGGAGAGAATGGTGCCGTTCTCCCGTTTGGTGCGGTAGGTTTCCACCACATACCCCGGTTTGCCCTTCTGCAGCACCTCACGCTGGCCTATGCGGAGCGTGGGATTGATAACGGTTTTGACTGGGGCCTCCAATTCCTCCACGGTAACGGACTCAATGTCGAAGGACTGGGTCTGGGGCAGTGTGCCGAACAGCTTCACCGTCAGCTTGTTGGATTCGGTCACGGTGCGGATCAAAAGATAGGCGCCTGTATTGTTGCGGAACCTGAAATTAATATACCCCTCCGAGAAGGTGGCATCCTGTCCCAGCGGCACATAGCTTACCGGCAGGGAATGATTCCGCCGCTCCACAATCTCAAGCCCGGCCCGCAGCACCGCATTATACAAGGTGGAGGAGACCTGGCAAATCCCGCCGCCTACCCCGGGAACCAGCTTGCCGTTATAGATGACCGGGGCCTCCCGGAAGCCGAAGCGGCTTTTGGTTTCTTCGATAACCGGGGCGTAATCGAATATATCCCCCGGCGCAAGTATCCGGTCTTGAATGGTTTTGGCAGCGGCGACGATATTGTGCAGGCGTCCTTCGCCGCCGGGTAGAATGGTGGTGGCGAATTCGCTGATTTTGCGTTCAATGCCCTGACCGGTCAGGGAATCATAGGTGACCTGAGCGCGGACCTCCGTAAGGGGCACCGGAATCACCACGGGATCCGCCTTGGCCGCCTCCTGCTCCGGAGCCAGTCCGCGCCACATGGAGAGCCAGTCCGTAGCCAGCAGACTGTCCAGCAATTTTTTCTCGTCCACCCGGTGCACCGGGATATCGGGAATGATCTCCACCCGGTCCTGTCCGGTAATGACCCGCTTGGCCGGTGTGGGCTGCTTGGCATGAAGCTCCGTCCAGGTTTGTTTGACGAATCCGGCATAAGCTCCTTCATCGTATAAAATCCCCACGGGCAGATCGCGGTTGCGGAGCTGCCACTTATGCCAGGCGCGCCGGAAGGGGCTGCCCCCTTGAAGCTCCGCCAGTGCTTGCCGGGGGGCGGAGGCATCCCAGCGCAGCCCCGTGCTGCCGAAGGCAGACGCCTGCTCGGCGCCGGGTATCTCGGAGGCAAAGCGGAGCCGCCAGCCCGCCGTTTGCGTCAGATGGGTCTCCAGCAGCTGCTCCGCCCCGGCAACCGGCAGTCCGCCTACGGGAATACCGCCGAAGGCCAGACCGTGCGGCATTTGATCATCCAAGCCGTATGTTCTGATTCCCCATAAGCCGCCGGCTGTCAGAAGCACCAGCACACCGGCTGCCGCGGCTGCACGCTTGTGTTTGTCCGCTAACATGGGGACACCCCCTAATAGTTTGTGTGAGAGAGGTTTGGTCCGCAGGCACAGCAACAGCCCGAAGTCCAAGCCTTCTCCTACCACTATATGAGCGTGTCCGCCGAAATAGTTCACCTTGTCCGGGAGGCGCTTCATGGCGCATTCCGCCCGTAGACAATTCCCGGATTTTCACAGAAAAGTGTACATTTCATGGAATCTTACGGAAAATCGCTTCCGCGATAAAGGAATAACGGTTTTTCTGTCGAAGTTTAATAAGCTGACTGTGTTTTCAGGCTATTTGTGTTACCTGCGCGCTGTCCGATCATTATGAAAGAGTGGATGTGATACTGTGATCGAAATGCAAGACGTCTGGAAAACGTATCCGGACGGAACACACGCCATACGGGGCATCAACCTCAAGGTGGACCGCAATGAGTTCGTATACGTGGTGGGGCCTTCCGGCGCAGGCAAATCGACCTTCATGAAGATGATTTACCGCGAGGAAAAGCCCACCAAGGGGCAGATTTTCGTCAACGGATTTAATCTCGCCAAGCTGAAACCGCGGAAAATTCCATTTTTAAGGCGGAATATCGGGGTCATCTTCCAGGACTTCCGGCTCCTGCCCAAGATGACCGTGTCGGAAAATATCGCGTTTGCCATGGAAGTCATCGAAACCCCCAAGAAGCTGATCCGTAAGCGCACCCTGGAGGTGCTGGAGCTGGTCAAGCTGCGGGACAAGGCAGATTCGCTGCCGACCCAGCTGTCGGGAGGAGAGCAGCAGCGGGTGGCTATCGCCAGAGCCATTGTCAACAGCCCATCGGTTATCATCGCCGACGAGCCTACGGGCAATCTGGACCCGGATACCTCCTGGGATATCATGAAGCTGATGGAAGAGATCAACTACCGGGGCACCACCATCATTATGGCGACCCACAACAAAGAGATCGTGAACTCCATGCGCAAGCGGGTCATCGCTGTGGAGAAGGGCCTCATCGCCCGCGACCAGGCGAGAGGGGATTACGGTTATGAAGATTAGTACCCTGGGCAGACACTTCCGGGAAGGGGGCAAAAGCCTCATCCGCAACGGCTGGATGACCTTCGCCTCAGTCAGCTCCATCGCTATTTCCCTGTTTATCCTGGGCATCTTCCTGCTGTT
>JAEWAA010000403.1 GCA_023391955.1 Bacillota bacterium
GAGCAGGGCATGAATGATTTGGAAGTCCATGGAGGCCCCTGCACACAGCACCCCTGACTCTCCACCGGGAAGGATATAGGTATTCTCCGGAGAAACCGACGGGCAGGTAATCAACCGTCCTGCGGAATCCTCCATCAGATAATCCAGCAGGAATTGCGCCGCCTCCTTCAAGACCGGGTAAGCCTGCTCCAGGAATACCTTGTCGCCGCCAAACGCATAATGCTCCCATAAATGCAGACAAAGCCAAGCTGCCCCCAACGGCCAGAAGGACGCGGGCATGTATATATCCTGAGGTGCCGTATCTGCCCAAATGTCAGTATTATGATGGGCGGTGAAGCCACGGCAGCCATACATGGTCTGCGCAGTCGCACGCCCGGGAATCCGCATCCGCTCGATCAGGTCAAACAAGGGCAGATGGCATTCGGATAAATTGCAGCTTTCGGCCAGCCAATAATTCATCTGGGTATTGATATTAATGGTGTATTTGCTGTCCCAGGGAGGAAGGAAGTTGTCGTTCCAGATGCCCTGAAGGTTGGCTGGAAGTGTTCCTGGCCGACTGGAGGAAATAAGCAGGTACCGGCCAAACTGGAAGTACAGAGCCACCAGATCCGGATCATCGGCGCCCTCACGAATCAGCTTCAGCCGCTCGTCTGTCGGCAATTCCCGCTTGCTCCCTGCCATAGCTGGCAGCTTCAGGTCAACCCGGTCAAACAAGGAACGGTAATCCTTCATATGCCTTGCGTAAAGCTCATCATAGGTCCGCCTTGCAGCCTCCTCGATCTGCTGTTTGCATACTGCCTCCGGGTCCGCCCACCGGAAGGTGGTTCCGCCTGCAATCAGCAATATGACACGGTCTGCCCGTTCTACAACCAGGTGTTCGCCGATAGTGGCGCAGCTTCCTCCGTGAACAACGGCCTTAAGTACAGCGCAATACATGCTGCCGCCTTCTCCGCCGCAGCTGCCGTTCATCACCAGCCCGTCCTGTCCCCATTGTGCAAGCCGGTCCACATATTTTCGCCGGTTGCGGTTAAAGCGGACCTTGAAGGACAGACTGCCCGGCGCATCGGCCAACAACTGTATCGCCAGCACCTGATCGGGATAGCTGGAGAAGACCTCCCTGGTATAGCGGACTCCCTGCTGCAGGTAGGTTACCCTGGCAATACCGCCGTCCAGATCCAGATCCCGGACATATTCGGCAGGCTCGCCCCCCGCACCGGTGAAATACAGCTCCAAGTCACCCAGCGGCACGTAATGGCGCTGGCTCTCCGGCATACCAGGCAGGGCCATGGAGGCCAGATTCTGCGCTTCCTGCAGCCGCCCGGCCAGGATCAACTCCCGGATTCTCGGGAGATTGGCCTTGGCATCCGGATTATTCCGGTTACGGGGACCGCCATACCAACAGGAATCCTCATTCAGCTGATAGCGCTCCATGCCAGTTCCTCCGAACACCATCGCTCCCAGTCGACCATTACCCACAGGCAGGGCCTCGTTCCAATTGGCGGCGGGACTCTTGTACCACAGCCGCCGGTTGCCGGCTTCCTTCACAGACATCGTATTTTCCATCTCCCTCTTACCTTAAAGATGATATGAACCAACAATCAAAAGGCGGATTGTTATCGATAACGTCATAGTATCATAGCATCTGGAAAACAATCAATCTCTTCGTAAACGGCTCAAACAGAGCCAGCTGCGTCCGCTGATTGTTACCTGAATCGTTTTGCACAAAATGTTGAAATCCTCCAAATCATCTTTATTTTTTTTATGGACTGCCGGATCAATGAGGTTCATTATAGAAATGACAGCGTTTTACACAAAATTGATTTGGAATGAGAAGAAAGAGAGGCAATGCATGAAGACCTTTTCCAATCCCATTTTGCCGGGCTTCTACCCTGATCCCTCCATCTGCAGGGTTGGGGATGACTACTACCTGGTCACATCCACCTTTGAGTATTTTCCCGGCATCCCTATCTTTCACAGCAAGGATCTTGTCCATTGGCGCCAAATCGGACATGTGCTTGACCGCGCAACTCAACTGGATCTGGATGGAGTACGTCCCTCTCAGGGCGTATTTGCGCCAACCATCCGTTATCATGAAGGAATATTTTATGTCATCAATACCAATGTCGGCAAAAAAGGCAACTTCATTGTTACGGCAACCGATCCCGCCGGGCCGTGGTCGGAGCCTTATTGGCTGGAATCGGAGGGCATCGATCCGTCGCTCTTTTTTGATGACGACGGCAAGGCTTATTACACGGGAACCAGACCTGTCCGGGAGGGCGCGGCATACTTCGGCAACTGGGAAATCTGGCTTCAGGAATTCGATACGGCCACCATGCAGCTGAAGGGGGAAACCCACTCGCTGTGGAGAGGCGCCCTGCGGGATGCGGTTTGGCCTGAAGGTCCCCATATCTACAAAGTGAACGGAACCTATTACCTGATGATTTCCGAGGGCGGCACCGGACCGGATCATGCCCTGTCCATCGCCCGCAGCGAGCATATTGCCGGTCCGTACAAGGGCTATCCCCGGAATCCGATTCTGACCCACCGTCATCTGGGGAATGACTACCCCATTGTCAATGTGGGACATGGCGATATTGTGGAAACGCAGCATGGAGAATGGTGGATGGTGCTGCTGGCCTCCCGTCCTTACGGCGGGTATTACCGCAACCTGGGCAGGGAAACCTTTCTTGTTCCCTTTGTGTGGGAGGACGGCTGGCCGGTGATTAAACCGGGCAAGGGCATTGTCGAGCTGGAGGAGACGGCCCCCCATCTTCCGGAGCACCGCTGGCTTGCGCCGCCGGCCTGCGACCACTTTGAGGCCGGGACTTTGGACATGCAATGGATATTAGCCCGGACGCCCCGGGACGAATTCTATAGCCTGGACGCCCGCAAGGGCCATCTGCGGCTGAAGCTTCGCCCGCAGACACTTACGGAGAATGCCAATCCCAGCCTGGTGTGTAGACGCCAGCAGCATATCGATTTTACGGCGCGGACCAAGATGGAGTTCACTCCCCAAGCGGAGCATGAATCCGCCGGGCTGGCCTTATTGCAGAGCAGCTTGTACAACTTCCGCTTTGAATATGTGAAGTCGGACGGCGAGTTGTATGTGCAGCTTGCCAAATGCCATAACGGCGTGGAAGAGATTCTGGCCCGCAAGCCGTACAAGGCGGACATTCTTTATTTGACAGTGACGGCTAACGGGCAGGACTATTCCTTCTACTACGGAAGTGCGCCGGATGAGCATCTGCCGCTGGCCGAGCAGGTAGACGGACGCATCCTGAGCACGGATGTTGCCGGAGGTTTTGTGGGCGCCTGTCTGGGTATGTACGCCAGCAGCAACGGCAAGGAAAGCGACAACGCCGCAGACTTCGACTGGTTCGAATATACAGGGCATTGACGACAAGGAAAGGGCCGGGGTTTCCCGGCCCTATTGCGGGGGATGATTCGGTTGCAGCCATCCAGGCTAACATTGCACTTGCTGGAAGAACTGGGCATACCGGAAAATGAAAGCGTTTTTGAGCTGCTGTGCGACCGCCTGCTCGAAGGCGGGTTCGGCGAAACTTTGGTTGTGCTTACGAAGGATGAGCTTGTGGTGGCGCGCATGCCGGAGAAAGCTTCAAAGGAGAAGCGATTCCGCGGCTTCCCGGCGGAAAAGAAAAAACAGGAAGAAGAACCATCTACTGGTGCCGCAAGACGGAATGAATGGAGCGTGGAGCGGCTTCCCGTCTCCGATATGGACTCCATCCGCATCGTGAATCTGGCGGCGTCAGGCCTGCTTATGATGAGGGGAAAGGAAGACCGCGCCATCGCGGCGTTTACCAATGGCCTGATGCGGGACGCCTCACGGTTGGCGATGATGTTCGATAGGCTGAAGAAGGGAGAAGCTCCGGAGGATAAGCACGAAGGCCATGAGGAGGAGGGAAGCTGCCCGAAATGCGGCATGCTTTATCCCGAACAGGAGAGGCGCGTATGCCCCAAGTGCATGAAACGCTCGGCCGTGTTTTTCCGGCTGCTGAAATTCGCCGCCCCTTATAAACGGACTGTTGCAGGGGTCATTCTGTTCATGCTGCTCCACGCCGTCTGTTCCTTGGCGATTCCGTATCTGATGGGCACGGCGCTGTTTGACCAGGCGCTGGCAGGCAAGGACTATTTTGCCGGCCGGATTGGCCTTGTGATCATGCTGGTGATTGTATTCCGCACCTTGTCGCTTCTGTTCGGCGTGCTGTTCGGCATTATGAATGCCACCATGGCCGCCAATGTGATCTTTGATCTGAAGTCGGTCATCTTCACATCCATGCAGCGGCTGTCTCTCAGCTTCTTCCAGCGCAAGCAGACCGGGCAGCTCATGACCCGGATCAACAGCGATTCAACCGAGCTGCAGAATTTTTTTGTAGATGGTCTCTCCTACTTTGTGGTGAACGCGCTGAATATTATAGGCATTACAATCGTTCTGCTGATGCTGGACTGGCGGCTGACTCTCCTATGCTTTCTGCCGCTGCCCGCTGTCATTTGGCTGGTAAGGAGCGCATTTCCCAAACTCTGGCGGCTGTCCTGGCGTCGGCACAGACGTGCCTCG
>JAEWAA010000427.1 GCA_023391955.1 Bacillota bacterium
GAGCAGGGCACCACCGTCAGCATTCTCATTCCCCGGAAGCGAAAGGAGGAGCTGGATGATTCGAGCGGCTGTTGTGGATGATGAGCGCCTGGTGCGGAAGGGCTTTATGTCCCTAATCGATTGGGCGGCCTTCGGCGTGGAGATGGTAGGGGAGGCCGGGGATGGCAGGGAGGCGCTCCGGCTGGTGGAGTCGGAGGAAATTGATTTGCTCTTCGTGGATATTTCCATGCCGGTCATGTCGGGCTTCGAGCTGATCCGCCGCCTGCGGGAGCTTCACCCCCATATTCATTCTGTCGTGCTGACCTGCCACCATGAATTCGAATATGTGCAGGAGGCGCTGCGGCTGGGGGCCGTGGACTATATTGTGAAGACGCTCTTGGATATGGAAAAAGCGGATGAAACCATCGGCCGAATTATGGCCCGCCTCAAGTGGGAGGAGCGGTTCCGCAGCGGCGGGCAGCGGGAGGAGGGGGACCGGTTTACCACGGATCAGGCGCTAGTGTATGTTGCTGTGGGGACAGACGGCGACCGGGAGCTGCCCTATTCCCTTCGAACAGCAGCTCGCCCGCTGGCTGAACGGGGCAATGTTTGGATTGCTGCCCTGCGCCAGGGCTCCGGGCTGGAGGAGGCTCGGCAGGAGGTCCGGGAGCGGCTGGGTGCGGGGTGGGTGACGGCTGTTCTTACGGGTGTGCAGGGAGTGGCAATGACGGAGGCTGCCGGGGAATGCGCCGTCAGACTTGGGCAGGCTCTTTTCTACCACCCCGAGGGGCATATGCCGCTGGTGCTGCTGCCGTACCGGGAGCTGCTGTCGGCGGCGGTGCTGTGTGATCGGGAGGAGGCGGAGGAGGTGCTGGAGCAAGGGGCCGAGCTGGCCTGGACCCTTGGCTCCGCCGAGCGGGCCCGCTTTCTGGAGCTGTTGTCCCGGCGGAAGCCCCATCATTCGCTGGTACTTGCCTTTTGCCGGCGGCTGCTCACAGACTGGGGTCCTTTCCTGTCGGACCCGGAGGAGCTGGCGGCGCTGGAATCCGTCCTTCCTGACTGCCGCAGCCTGACGGTGCTGAAGGGCTGGCTGCGGCGGTTCGCGGACCTGGCGGCCGGGCGGATGCTGGAGCTTGGTTTTACCCGGGAGGTGATGCAGTGTATGTTCCGGGCAGTGTGCCGGATGAGGAGCGACCTTGGCCGGAAGCTCAACCAGAATGGGGTAGCCGCATCCGTGGGCATGAGCCGCAGCTACTTCAGCCAATGTTATGCCCGCTTTGCCGGTATTCCCTTCGGAGAGAGCCTGCGGGGCATGCGGCTGGATCACGCCCGGTATCTGCTGCTGCATACGGAGCTGCCGGTATGGGAGATCGCCGGACGCGCCGGGTTTGAGGATGAGCGTTATTTCGGCAGGCTGTTCCGTGAGTCTACCGGTTTTTTGCCCAGTGAATTCAGGATGAAGGGAGGAGTGAAATGATGAAACCATCCTGGCCGGGCAGGACCAAATGGCGTATAGCAGCAGTGGCGCTGCTGGCGGCTGTGTTGGCAGCGGCTTCCGGCTGCCGTGGGGAGGATGCTGCGCCGGATGGTGCCGTCCGTCCGGAGTTTTCTGCGGCTGCAGCCGAGCCGGAGGCGTATGGCCGCTCCGCCAAGCCGGTCAGCCTGCGCATCGGCTTCAAGATTCCGGACTCCCACCTGATGGCAGGGGACAGCAATGACAATAACCCGGTGACCCGGTATTTGGAGAGCATTACGAATATCCGCATCAGCCACTACTGGGAGGCCAAGGGGGAGGAGGCGTATTCCCAGCGGGTGAGGATGGCCGTAGACAGCAAAGATCTGCCGGACGCCATGGTGGTGGACCGGGAGCAGCTGGAGCGGCTGGTCACCGGCGGGATGGTGGAGGACCTGACGGAGGTGTTCAGCCGGTACGGCTCTTCGTTGGTCAAGGACATGTACCGCTCCACCGGGGACGGAGTTCTGGCGGAGGCCTCCCGCGGTGGACGGCTTTACGGGCTGCCGAATGTGGCGCTTCAGGCGGACTCCGCCACGCTTCTGTGGGTGCGCCAGGATTGGCTGAACCGGCTTGGCTTGAGCCCACCGGAAACGCTGGAGGACATCGAGCGGATCGCCCGGGCTTTTGTGGAGCGGGACCCGGACGGCAACGGCAAGCGGGATACGGTTGGGATAAGCGGCTACCGCAACATTGTGTACGGGCAGAAGCCCCGCGTCAACGGCTTCGATTCGGTGTTCAACGCCTTCGGCGCTTATCCGGGCAATTGGGTCCGCAGCAGCCAGGGAGAAATCATCTACGGCTCTGTCGCCCCGGAGTCCAAACAAGCGCTGACCCTGCTTGCGGATTGGTACAAGCGCGGGCTGATCGATCCGGATTTCCCCTTGTACCAGGAAACCCAGGAGCCGATTGTGGCCAGCAAAGCCGGCATTTTCTTCGGGCCCTGGTGGATGCCTTTCTTTCCGCTGTCGGATGCCGTCCGCATCAATGTGAATGCGGAGTGGCGGGCATATGCCGCTCCGTTGGATGCCCAGGGCCGCTTCATCATTCACAGCGCCCCTTCAACTGACCGTTTCCTGGTGGTGCGCAAGGGCTATGAGCATCCGGAGGCGGTGGTGAAGCTGGTGAATGCCTTTACGAGGCTGGAGCGCCGGCAGGACCCTAATGAAGCAGCCAAAACCTTGGATGATTTCTCCGCCAAAACGGGGATTCAGCCCCGGGCGTATTATCCGTTTGATTTGCTGATCGATTATGCGGATGCCATAGAAACTCACTACGCAGACCTTCAGCAGGCGCTACACGGCAAAATCGACCCTGGCAAGCTTGAGCCGGAAGCCCGGCTGCTTTATGACAGGTGGATTCTGGAGTCGGCTCTGCCCAAGAAGGATCTGGAGGGGTGGAAAGCAGTAAATGCGTATAAGTACGGTGTAGGAGTGCTGGCCTCCACACCCGGTGTAAGGGTAAAAAGCGCCTTTTACGGGATAACTCCTTCCATGCCCGGCAAGTGGAGCGAGCTGCAGCGGATGGAAAATGAAGCGTTCCTGAAAATGATCGTCGGCGATTCACCGCTGGAGGAGTTCGGCCGCTTTGTGAAGGAGTGGGAGCTGGCGGGCGGCGCCCAAATTACGGAGGAGGTGCGGCAGGCGGTTCCGGTGGATACGGAAGGGAAATTGCGGTAATATGGATGGCATAGAAAAAGCTTGCAGGAGGGAGAGACTATGCCGGAAGTAGAGATGCCGCCCGAAACCCCGCCGCAGACCATGAGCCGCCGCACTTTTTTGAAAACCATGGGGGGCTGGGCACTGGGACTGGCCGGTGTGGCCGCCTTGGGAGGAACCTATGTCACCACGCTGGAGCCCCGGTGGCTTCAGGTTGTCCATACCCGGCTGGCGTTGGCCCGTATTCCTCCGGTCTTTCAGGGTATCCGGGTCGCCCACTTCAGCGATGTGCATTATGAGTTCCATTTTGGGCCGGGCCGCCTGAAAAGCCTTGTGAACCGGATCATGAAGGAGAAGCCGGATCTGATCTGCTTCACCGGAGATCTGGTGGACCGCAAGATCGGAACCGCTGGCAAGGAGATGTCTGACATTCTCGCCAAGCTGGAAGCGCCCCTGGGGAAGTTTGCCGTCCTGGGCAACCACGACTATTATTTCAACGACAAGGAAGTGGCGGGTGTCCTGCAGAATGCCGGCTTTCGCGTCCTCCGCAACGAATCGGTACGTGTCCAAAAGGATGGAGCGGTGATGGCCATGCTGGGGGTGGAGGATTCCAGCCGCGGGAAGCCCAATATCAAAACGGCCCTACAGGGTGTGGGCAAGGATGAATTTATGCTGCTGCTGGCCCATACGCCGGATTACGCCTTGAATACGATGGTGCATCCCATCTCTCTGCAAATGTCGGGGCACAGCCACGGCGGCCAGGTGAGGCTGCCCTTTCACGGCCCCCTGGTGCGGGTGCCGGGCGCCAAACGTTACCCCGACGGCTTGTACAGGCCGCCCAACAATGATATCTTCCAGCTCTATACCAACCGGGGCGTCGGCGTAACGGGAATTCCCGTGCGCTTCTGGTGCAGGCCGGAGCTGACTATTCATACGCTGGTCTGAGGCAGGACAGGGTCTATTCAAATGAATGTGCAGCCGGAGGCGTTCATCCAATGTGACGCAATCCTATCGCATATTCTCCCGTTTTTGGTGTACAATGCAGGTAATGCAATGCATACAAGCTTAGGGGGAGACACACCATGGGGGTAAAATTCAACCGGGAATACAACGACATTATCGAAGAGCTGACGGATGCTCTGATGGATATAGAAGGCTGCCACGAATTTTTTGAGATGGAGCAGGAGGAGTGGGGCGCCATGAAAACCAGGGAGCGCCGGGATTGCCTGCGGACTCTGTCGGATGATCTGTTCTATGGCGTGGGCACCGAGTCCTTCATTGAGCTGGGGGACAGCCTGATTACCTGGCACCGTCAGAACCATACGCTTACAGTGAGCTATCCCGTGAAAGCTACCCGTACCATCGTGCTGATCTAATGCGGGTGGAGGGCCGGTAGTCTGGAGGAGACGTTTGGGCAACGTATGATTGCGCTGGTACTTGGGTACTGATGGTAGGAGGCTTCATGCAGGTGACGCTTCGGATACTTGGGTCTGCTGGTGATAGCGGGGATTTCTAACGGAAGCCACAGCCCTTATTTGTTCCAAAATAGTCCGTCCGGAATTCTAACGGCGCTCAGAGCCGCTATTTGAGCGAATCCAGCCCATTTGGAGCTGTTTTCCGGCAAATAGCGGCGCCTGGTTCCGTTAGGATTCGGAATACCGTCTTTTTCTTCAAATAGCGGCTCTGGCTTCCGTTAGAACAGCCGCATGATGCAACTGTAAATGTTCGGCTGATAAAACGGCACTGTTCCGGGTAAAACCGGAGGGGGCCGTTTTTTGTGTGTTGCGTAAAGTTGCAATTTTGAAACTTTTTTCACAATTCGCCGTATATATCTGTATCAGCCTTTAACAAAACTAGAAATTAACTGGGACAAAGGGAACATTCGCCCAGCCAATGCTTACGAAGCCAGTTTTCGCTGACGCGAAAACTTAGCTTATGCTTACGATGCCGGCTTTCCCCCTCGGAAAGCCCTCAGGAGGTGCCAACACATGGAGCAGCTGTTTTGGGGATGCCTGGCCTTCGGCGTGCTGTTTACGCTGGTTACGGTTGTGCTTGGGGATCTGGTCAGCTCGGCTTTGGACGGGGCGCTGGATTTTCTGTCCCTGGATTTTTTGAATCCCACGGTGCTGGCTGTCGGGATTACCGTATTCGGCGGAGCGGGCATCATGCTGATGCAATACACGGCGATCCCGGCACTGCTTGCGGCGGTCGCGGCAGTTGCGATTGCGGCGGTTATCGGTTACCTGGTGGGGCGCTATTATGTGAAGCCCATGAAGAACACCGAAAATTCCACCGCTTATACCATGAAGGGGCTATCCGGCCGGCTGGGCGAGGTGATTACCTCCATTCCCACAGGCGGCTGCGGCGAGGTGCTGGTGAAGGTGGGGGCAGGCAATTCCAACCATATTGCCGAAAGCTTTGACGGAAGTGCTATTCAAGCGGGAAACCGGGTCGTGGTGGTGGATGTCCGCGACGGTGTGTTGTATGTATCCCGCTTTGAAAATAACCTTTAAAGGAGACTGAGGTATGCCGGAGTTTTTGATCATTCCTGCAATTGTAGTAGGCGTCATTGTATTGCTGGGGCTGGCCTTTATGGCCCGGTACAAAACGGTGGGGCCGGATGAGGCGATGATTGTCACCGGATCGTTTTTGGGGACTAAGAATGTGGACACCGACGACGGCTCCGGCCGCAAAATCAAAATTGTCAGAGGCGGCGGCGCATTTATCTGGCCCGTGTTCCAAGCGTCCCAGTTCCTCTCGCTCTTATCCCACAAGCTGGATGTATCCACGCCTGAGGTGTATACGGAGCAAGGCGTTCCGGTTATTGCCGACGGGGTAGCCATTATCAAGATTGGTGGCTCTGTAGAAGATGTGGCTACAGCGGCGGAGCAATTCATGGGCAAGCCCATTGAAGCGCTGAAGTCGGAAGCGCAGGAGGTTCTGGAGGGCCACTTGCGGGCAATCCTGGGCTCCATGACCGTAGAGGAAGTATACCGGAACCGGGACCGTTTCGCCCAAGAGGTACAGGG
>JAEWAA010000693.1 GCA_023391955.1 Bacillota bacterium
GGTAATGTCCAGCCCGGTCACCAGCTTGGCGCCATCCTTGCCTTCTGCCAGCACGGGAGTCATGCTTTGGGTTTTCAGAAGAACATCGATATTCTTCTCCTTGGCCACCAGCCGGTTGAATACATTCGCCGCTGTGGTCACATCGAAGGAGGTTCCCTCTATGCCATCATAGAACTCCTGAAAAATCCCCTTGTTCATCACGTTGGGCTTAGGCGCCAGCCAATCGTAGCTGGCCTGGTCATAGTTGTTGTCCAGGGAGTTCAGCCAGCCCAGGGTCATAAGCCCGCCCAGGATTTCCCGGTTGCGGCCGTCCACCAGCAGGGTCTTCAGCCCGTGGCGGGAGGCGGCTACAGCACCGGCCACACCTTCCGGGTCCGTGCCTACCACAATGACGTCATATGTATCCGAAGGAGCCTTGACGGTTTTGACAGCCTCCAGCTCCTGGGACTCCGCTGTACCGTTATGAAGCCCCCCTCCGTATTTTTCCTTCCACACGAGATAGGGTCCACCGATAGCGAACAAAAGCACAAACGTCATAGCGAGAATAAACCATTTATTGCGGAACAATTTTTCTCCTCCTTTTTATGTGAAAATGCGTGAGTGAACCGCATTTTTCATACGGGGGCCCTCCCGGGTTACGAGGGAGCTCTCCATGAGGCTCCGCCGCTACCGGGGGATTGTTTCGTTGTTTGCTGTGCTTCAACCCTTGGGTACGGTGCCCAGCACCGAATCCATAAGGTCGAGCTTGCGTTTGGTATACTCCTGGTAGGCACTGTTGTAGACGGACGGCTCCTTGGGATTGGGAAAACGCTCCACCGCTCCGTCCGGCCCCATAATCTTGCTGACGGCACCGCAGCCTAACCCGATGATAGTCTGGCGTTCCTCCATCATCAGAATGTTGTACAGGCTTTCGTAGCCGGGGAGGGAGTAGCCGACGTTCTCCTGGTTGCCCAGAATATTTTTTTGCCGGTACATGTAGTAGGGATTATAGCCGTGGGCCTGGGTCCACTCCACCGTCCTTGCCATCATCGCCTGGACCTCGTCCCGCTCCGCCACCTCGTAGCGGTCCCGGTTCTGGGTCAGCCGTGACGCCCGCTTGAAGGATAGGGTATGCACCGTCAGCGATTCCGGCATAAGCCGCTCCAGCTGCTCCAGTGAAATTTCCAGCTCCCGCAAGCCCTCATTGGGCAAGCCCAAAATAAGGTCCATATTAATATTGTTCATCCCCAGCTCCCGGCACAGCAGGTATTTCTCCACCGTCTCCTTGACGGTATGATGCCTGCCGATGGTATCCAGGGTGGATTGGGTGAAGCTTTGGGGATTGATGCTGATCCGGTCCACCTTCCACCGTTTCATTACCTCAATCTTCTCGGGGGTAATGGTGTCCGGGCGTCCCGCCTCCACCGTAAGCTCCCTGATCCCGGCCATACCGGGCACAGACTGGTGCAGCACCTGGAACAGCTCATCCATTTCCTCCGCCTCGATGCTGGTGGGGGTGCCTCCGCCCCAATACACTGTGGTGACGGACATGCCGGTTCGGGCCAGCCAGTCTCCCACCTGGCGGATTTCGTATTGCAGTCCCTTAAGAAAGGACTGGACGGAGCCGTTATTGCCCCGGATATCATACGCCGGGAAGGTGCAGTAGGCACATTTGGTGGGACAAAAGGGGATTCCGATATACAGGCTGACCTGGCGCTCCATCCGGAACAGGTCGGGAATGACCCGCAGCTGCCGTTCACCAATCTCCGATAACAGCCGCACCTTCTCCGGAGAGAGCAGGTAATCCTCCCGCAGCACCTGCCGGCAGGTGTCCATGGATTCCTTCATCATGAGATTGTGCATCAGCTTCATGGGCCGCACACCGGTGAGAATCCCCCAAGGCTGCTCCATACCGGTGGACGTCTGCAGACACTTCAGAAGAGCCCTGCCCACAGCGCGTTTGCATTCCCGGCGAACCGCCTCGGAACCAGACGCAGGCAGGGCACGAACATCCTCCTCGCGGCAGAGCAGGACTCCGGCCGCATCATGGAGGGAAACCGCCGCAGTGGCGGAGGAGGCATCTCCGGCATACTCCAGTGAAGTCCGGATGATCAGCTCGGCAGCCTCTCCACCGTCCTCCACCCATTCCACATCCTCAAAAAACAGCTTGCAGATATGGTAGATTTCATTCAGAAAATCATCAAATCCCGTACGAATCAGGGATATTCTCATCCGGCACAGTTCCCCTTTCCGATACGTATTTCGCCAAAATTCCCAACCTATTCAGTGTACCACATTGTCAGGGGCGAAGAAAATGGCGGGGCCGTCCTGCACCGCATGCTGACGGCGCTTCCTGTCGCTTGCAGGGGGCAGACCGAACAACCGGGTATACTCTCTGCTGAACTGGGAGGGACTTTCATAGCCCACCTGGTAGGCCGCTCCGGCTGCGTCCGACTGGTCCGACAGAAGGAGCCTTCTGGCCTCCTGAAGCCGGATTTGCTTCTGGTATTGCAGCGGGCTCATGCCGGTTATGGCTTTAAAATGCCCATGCAGGGCGGAAGCGCTCATCTTGGCCAGCTCAGCCAAATAGGCCACAGGCAGCGGCTTATCATAGTTGTCCCGGATATGCGCAATGACCTGGGCAATCCGCCGGGCGGGGCTGCCTCCCGCAGCAAAATCACGCAGCAGCCGACCCTGCGGGTCCTGGAGCAGCCGGTACATAATTTCCCGGTGGATGACCGGGCCAAGCACGGGGATATCCTGCGGCCGCTCCAAAAGCCGGACATAACGCAGCACCGCATCCGCCAGCTCAAACTCCAGTTTGCCGATAGCCAATCCCCGGGGGGCAGCCAGCTCCCCGCTGCCGGCAGCCTCCTCCCGCTCCGGACCTTTACCCCGTACCCTATCGCCCCGGAAGCCCGTCTCCTCCAGAAGATGCCAGATGTTTTCTGCCTGGAATTGGATTTTTACGCATAAATACGGCTTATCCGGGGAGGCCTCCACAATCTGCCCCTTGGTGGGTAAATGGACGGAAACGATCAAAAAGGAGGAAGCATCGTACCGGTACTGCTCCTTCTCCAGGGCTACGGTTTTGGCCCCCTGGAGCACCAGGCATAAGGAAGGCTCGTATACGGTAGACAAAGGCTGCGACACATCCGGCTCCCGGATCAGAAAAAGTGCCGGGACCGCTGTGGCTTGTATGCCGTTGCCCACCGTATGTTTTTCCACCAGCTCCAGCAGCTCCTGCCTCCGGCCCGGCAAATAATCCGTTTCCGCGTATGTCGTCCGCATCCTTCTCCATCCTCCTTGTCTCTCGGGTATCCGTCAGCGCTTTTAGTAGCATCTTAGCGTAACCTGGAGTTTTAGACAAGAACCGGCGAGGATCGGTCTACCGCTTGGCAGCCGGTCTGATTTATGCTGATGCTAACACGAACTTATAGGAGGAATGAATCATGAGCCAAACCACTCCATCCAGAGTCGCTATAGTGACCGGAGGCTCCAGGGGCATCGGCAGACAGGCAGCCGTAAGACTCGCCCAAGAGGGGCAGGCGGTAGTGATTGTTTACGCCAGCAACCAAGCGGAGGCGGATTCCGCCGTAGCCGAAATAAAAGCCGCAGGCGGTTATGCTGTGGCAGTGCAAGCCGATGTGGCGGAGCCTGAAGCGGTGGCGGCAGCCTTCGTCAGGGCAGAGGAAGCCTTCGGAGGGGTGGACGTAGTCGTCCATTCCGCCGGATTGATGGTTCTGGGTACGGTGGCGGACTTGGATCTGGAAAAGCTGGACCGTATGCACCGTACCAATATCCGCGGCACCTTTGTGGTGAACCAGCAGGCGGCCCGACGCCTGCGTGACGGCGGCGCCATCATCAACCTGTCCACCTCCGTCACCAAGCTGGCCCTGCCCGCCTATGCCGCTTACGCTGCCAGCAAAGGCGCTGTGGACGTGATCAGCCCTTTTCTGGCAAAGTAGCTCCGCGGCCGGAACATTACCGTAAACGCGGTAGCTCCGGGCCCCACAGCCACCGAGCTATTTCTGGAGGGCAAGGACGAAGAGACCATCCGCCGGATGGCCGGTTTGAATCCGATGGGGCGCCTGGGTGTGCCGGAGGATATTGCCGAGGTGATTGCCTTTTTGGCAGGACCGGGGCGCTGGATTAACGGACAAACCGTTTATGTGAACGGCGGTATGGTCTAAGGCGGCAAGCCGCCGCATAACCAAACAGGCAGCGCTCCTCTTACCAAGAGGAACGCCGCCTGTTTTTTGTTGTCTGCTCCGATTGTCATCTCCCGGGCTTCAGCCACGGCTGCTGCCGCGGGCCGCCGGTGCTGCCCGCCGGCTCTGCCTGCCTGCCTTCCGCCAGCATCAGGGATGCCGCTTCCGTCTGCCCGAAGGCTGATTCCGCCTGCATTCCCAGGATAGCCGCCGCTTTCATGGATTGTCTCATGGATGTCGGTCCTTTGGCTTTCAAGTTTCTTGCCTTCATCCACAGTTTTGCCAGAAAGCCGGAGCTTCATTCTTTGGGGTTTCCTTACCTGGTTTCGATGATTAAGGTCACCGGACCGTCATTCACCAGGCCAACGTCCATCATAGCACCGAATACACCGGTTTCCACCTGAAGCCCCTGCTCCCGGAGAAGCGCGTTGAAGCGCTCATACAGCGGCTCCGCCTGCTCTGGCCGGGCGGCTGCCATAAAGTTGGGGCGTCTGCCCTTCCGGCAATCTCCGTACAAGGTAAATTGGGAAACAGACAAAACGGCTCCTCCCGTTTCCAGCACGGACAAGTTCATTTTGCCGCCGTCATCCTCAAAAATCCGCAAGTTGGCGATTTTCTCCGCCGCAACCCGGGCATCCTCCTCGGTGTCCTCATGGGTGATCCCCACCAGGAGCATCAGCCCGGGTCCAACGGCCCCCGTAACCTGCCCCTCCACCGTCACCGATGCTTCCTTGCATCTTTGCACCACAACTTTCACGTTTCCCGCTTCCTTTCAATGGAAAAATGGAAAAGCCGCCCGGCCACGGCACAGCACCGTTCCAACCGGACAGCCTTTTTTACTGATTTAAGTGTTTTCAGGGGGCTCCCCCAAAAGTACCCGGAATACGCTACAGAGCTTCACTTCACTTTTGGGGGCTTTATTCTGGGGGCTCCCCCAAAAGTACCCGGATTCTACTTCAGAGCTTCACGTCACTTTTGGGGGACTTTTTATGACTGCATAATCCGCTGGACGGAGTACACATCCTTCAGGCGTTTGATTTTGTCCACCACAGACTGCAAATGATCGATGTTCCGGATGAGAATGGTCATCTGAATCAAGGCCATCTTGTTCTTGTCCGAACGGCCCGAAACAGCAGAAATAATAGTCTTGCTTTCGGAAACCACCTGCAGCACCTCATTCAGCAAGCCGCGGCGGTCATGGCCGGTGATCTCGATGTCCACGCTGTAATTGGCCTCCACCGAATCC
>JAEWAA010000482.1 GCA_023391955.1 Bacillota bacterium
GAGCTGCGGGTGAACCCCCAGCAGGGCTTAAGCGATGAGGAAGCGGCGAAACGTCTCGCCGAACACGGCCCTAACCGGTTAGCCGGCAAAAAGCAGAAATCCCTGCTGCAGCGGATTTTTGCCCAGATTAACGATGTTCTGGTTTATGTGCTCATCGGCGCTGCGCTCATTTCAGGTATTGTGGGGGAAATTGCGGATGCCCTGATTATTTTCCTGGTTGTAGTGCTGAACGCAGTGGTCGGGGTTGTTCAGGAATCCAAGGCGGAGCACGCTCTGGAAGCCTTGAAGCAGATGTCCACTCCCCGGGCGGTAGTCAGACGGGGCGGTGAGCTGAAGGAAATCCCATCTGAGGATGTGGTGCCCGGAGACCTGATTATTCTGGATGCGGGCCGTTATATTCCCTGTGACCTCAGGCTTACGGAATCCGCCAACCTGCAAATCGAGGAATCCGCTCTGACCGGTGAATCGGTGCCTGTAGACAAACAGGCGGACTTCGCTCCGGAAACCGCCAATCCAGCAGACCTGC
Source organism: Bacillota bacterium (assembly GCA_023391955.1). GTDB lineage: Bacteria > Bacillota > Bacilli > Paenibacillales > NBRC-103111 > Paenibacillus_AR. The sequence continues at coordinate 527 of JAEWAA010000482.1, forward strand.
CTTTGGGCGACCAGAAAAACATGGCCTTTATGTCCACCCTGGTTACATACGGCCGCGGCGAAGGGGTTGCTGTCGCCACAGGTATGGATTCCCAGATCGGCAAAATCGCCACTTTGCTGGAGCAGGCTGACGAGGACACCACTCCCCTTCAGAAGAATCTTGCTCAAGTGGGCAAATACCTGGGGATTGCCGCCATCGGCATCTGTGTGATCATGTTCGGCATCGGGTTGCTCCAAGGCCGCGAGCTTCTGGAAATGTTCATGACCGCCATCAGCTTGGCCGTAGCTGCTATCCCCGAAGGCATGATCGCCATTGTGTCCATCGTGCTGGCTATCGGCGTACAGCGCATGATCAAGCAAAACGTAATTATCCGGAAGCTGCCTGCCGTTGAGGCCCTTGGCTCCGTGAATATTATCTGCTCGGACAAAACCGGTACACTGACGCAGAATAAGATGACCGTGACGGAATTTTATGCGGATGGCCAATCGGCCAAGCTGGACCAGCTCTCCACCGCCACTGATTCCCACCGGCTGCTGCTGGAGGCATTGGTGCTTTGTAATGACGCTACATATACAGCCGGCTCCAAAACCGGGGACCCTACGGAAATCGCGCTGCTGGTAGCGGGAGATCAAGTCAATTTGGACAAAAAATCACTGGATGAGGAACACCGGCGGGTGAATGAAATCCCCTTTGACTCCGACCGGAAGCTGATGTCCACACTGAACATGTACAACGGGGAATTCCGTGTGCATACCAAAGGCGCCATCGATAACCTGCTGACCATCTCCACCGGCATCCACCGAAATGGGAATGTGGAGCCAATGACCGATGGGGACCGGAAAATGATCATGGATGCAGCCCAAAGCATGTCTGACAAAGCTCTGCGGGTGTTGGGAGCGGCTTACCGTCCTGTACCGGACCGGCATATTCCCGTGGATGAAATGGAAAAGGATCTGGTCTTCGTCGGTCTGGTGGGGATGATTGACCCGCCGCGGACAGAGGTAGCCGACTCTATCGCCGTTTGCAAAAAGGCCGGGGTCAAAACCGTTATGATCACCGGCGATCACAAGGATACCGCCTTTGCCATCGCCAGCGAGCTGGGCATCGCTTCGTCGAAGGATGAGGTTATGTCAGGCGTGGAGCTGGACCAAGTCTCCGAGCAGGAGCTGTCCAGCCGGATTGATAACCTGCGTGTGTTTGCCCGGGTTTCCCCCGAGCACAAGGTGAAGATTGTCAGCGCTCTGCGGCAAAGGGGCAATATTGTCTCCATGACCGGGGACGGCGTAAACGACGCCCCTTCCCTCAAGCAGGCGGACATCGGGGTAGCCATGGGCATTACCGGAACGGATGTAGCCAAGGGCGCTGCGGATATGGTGCTCACTGACGATAATTTTTCGTCAATCGTCAAAGCTGTGGAGGAAGGCCGAAACATTTATCGAAATATAAAGAAGTCCATTTTATTCCTGCTATCCTGTAATCTGGGCGAAATAGTGGCGTTGTTCCTGGCCATTCTCTTCGGGTGGGCGACACCGCTGCGGCCGATCCACATTCTGTGGGTCAACCTGGTCACCGATACCCTGCCTGCCCTGTCACTGGGGATGGATCCCAAGGACCCGACCGTCATGAAGGAAAAACCCCGCTCCGCCAAGGAAAGTCTGTTCCACGGCAAAATCGGGTACATCCTGCTGTACGGGGCGATTATCGGGATTGCGACACTTGCGGCGTTTATTATCGGGATGAAAATGTACACGGACCACATGGGCTTCTTCCCGCTGATGCCCGAGGGTTATTCGGAGGATGCCCTGCGCCATGCCCAAACCTTGGCCTTCGGCGTGCTGAGCTTCTCCCAGCTGGTCCATTCCTTCAACCTCCGTTCGGACACGGAATCCATCTTTAAGCTGGGCTTTGGCTCCAACATGAAGCTGGTGTACTCCTTCCTGTTCGGCGTTGTGCTCCAGGTCTGCATCATCTCCATCGCCCCCATCGCCCGGATATTCAACGTCCATGCGCTGGGTATCACTGATTGGCTGATCATTGCCGGCTTGAGCCTGCTGCCTATGGTCGTAGCGGAAATCCTGAAAATGTTTAAAAGAAGCCGGTTGAACAACTAAAGAGCTGCGAAGAATAGGATCCGCTATTGACGGCAAAGCCTCTTTTGGTTGGGGCTTTGCCCGTCAAATTAGCGCCGCTTATGTAATCGGAGTCTCTGACAGCCGGTTTTTGTACATAAGAGAGGATCAGGTGATGCCGCAATGAAGTTTACCGATGGCAATTGGATGATTCGCAAGGGATTTGCCGTTATGGGGGCCGTACAGCCCCACGAAATTGAGCTGGACCCGGAAGGGCTGACAGCGTATGCTGCGCCGCGGCCTTTGCACGGAAGAGGAAGTATGCTGGACACGATGCTGCTGACCGTTCGCGTTTTTTCCCCTCTACCTGGGGTGATCGGAATCCGGCTGATGCACCATATGGGAGAAGTGGAGCGGGGACCCGCCTTCTCCCTTTTTTCCGTTCCGGGGCATGAACACCTCTCTGTAGAGGAGACGGACGGCGGGGCAATTCTGCGGAGCGGCGGCTTATCGGTCCGGATTAGCTCCGGCGAGGACTGGCTGGTGGATTTTTTTGAGAATAACCGCCGTTTGACTGGAAGCGCCTCCAAATCCATGGCTTATATCCGGGACGCCAATGACACCGCTTACGTCCGGGAGGAGCTGGAGCTGGGTATCGGGGAATGCCTGTATGGCTTAGGTGAGCGCTTTACCCCTTTTGTCAAAAACGGGCAAACCGTAGATATCTGGAATGCCGACGGCGGCACCAGCACCGAGCAGGCGTATAAGAACATTCCTTTCTACATCAGCAGTAAAGGGTACGGCGTTTTGGTCAACCATCCGGGACGGGTGTCCTTCGAGCTGGCCTCGGAAAAGGTGAAAAAAGCCCAGTTCAGCGTGCCCGGCGAAACAATGGAATATTACATTCTTGCCGGCCCCACTATGAAGGATGTTCTGGGCCGGTATACAGAGCTGACAGGCAAACCCGCCCTGCCTCCGGCTTGGAGCTTCGGCTTATGGCTGTCCACCTCCTTTACGACCCAGTATGATGAGGAAACAGTCACATCCTTTGTGGACGGCATGAAGGAGCGGGATATTCCCCTTCATGTGTTCCATTTTGACTGTTTCTGGATGAAGGAGTTCCATTGGACGGACTTCCGGTGGGACCGGCGGGTATTCCCCGATCCGGCCGGTATGCTGGCGCGGCTGAAGGAAAAGGGCCTGAAGATTTGCGTATGGATTAATCCGTATATCGCCCAGCGTTCTCCTTTGTTTGCAGAAGGAAAGGAAAAGGGTTATCTCCTGCGCCGGTCTAACGGCGATGTGTGGCAGGGGGATCAATGGCAGCCGGGGATGGGTTTGGTGGATTTCACCAATCCCGAGGCTTGCCGGTGGTATGCCGGTTACCTCAAGGAGCTGGTAGAGATGGGTGTGGACGCCTTCAAAACCGACTTCGGCGAACGTATCCCGGTGGATGTCGCGTATGCCGACGGCTCCGATCCGGTTCTGATGCATAATTATTATACCTTCTTATATAACCGTACTGTGTTCAATGTGCTGGAAGAGCTGCTGGGACCGGGTGAAGCCGCTGTATTCGCCCGCTCCGCCACGGTGGGCTGCCAGCAGTTTCCCGTCCACTGGGGCGGAGACTGCTACGCCGACTACGGGGCAATGGCCGAAAGCCTGCGGGGCGGACTGTCCCTTGG
>JAEWAA010000524.1 GCA_023391955.1 Bacillota bacterium
ATGTGTGAGTATTGCCTCCTTGTTTATTGCTTGGCGAAAACCTGCAGATTGTCGTATTCCGCCAAAAGCGGCGCCATCTGGCGGAAGCCGATCCGGCCTCCGCCCAGCAGCGGCCCGTAGGTCTCACCGTCATCCTGCCACGAGAAAACCGGCAGCTCATTGATATAAAAAGAGATGGTCCCCCCCTGCTTCACTGCCAGCATCCGGTACGGCTCCACTACATCCGGAACACCGGGGATCGGGTCGGCCCCCTGGGCCACCAGATGGAAGCCGTAGCTTTTGCGGAGATTGCAGGTGTGAAACTGCCGCTCCTCCGGCCATTTCCGCCGGAAATAGGAAATATGGAAAGCGTCCATCTCCCCGTGATGATACTGGTCGTAAATTCCGGTCCGCGGCGTAAGCGACGGATCGAACAGATCCTTGCCAAGAGCGCCCCTGGCCGCCAGGAACAGGATCGCCAGACCCGGCTCCCGCAGAGGCCGGAATTCCCAGGACACCGCAACATCCGCCGGGAAATCATCCGGGCACCAGAAGACAAAATTGGCCGCTTGGCCCGCTTCCGGTTCCATACCGTTTTCGAGCCGGAGCTTGCCCTCCGGAAAGGTAACCACTCCTTGCCCTTCCATCCGGAAGCCTTCCACATCGGAGGCTGCAGCCAACGGATTATGATAAATCCGCTGCCAATCGGCTGGAATTAACGTATTTCCGTTCATCCTGTTTCACCTCTTATTTCTTATTGATGGAGGAAGGAAGCCACTTGCTGATTAACTCCAGGCTCAGAATGGTATTCAGCGACCACTGGCTGGCTTCATTGGTGTTCATCCAGTCAATTTCCTTGATGCCGTCCATGTACACCACATCCTCCCATTGCTCCTGGAGGTTGACGGACCCGAAGGGATTGCTGTGGAGAATATTCCAACAGCGCTCCGCTGTTACTGTGTCCTGCCGGTAATAGGCACCGTAAGCGGCAATTGCCACACTCAGAACCGGATGCTCAAAACTTTTGTGGGAGATTTCTCCATGGGTCAACAGATCCTTCTCCTCCTGCGGCGCATTGTAATACACGCCGTATTCGGCCATCATCTCATTCCATTCCGGATCCTCCAGCATCTCTGCCAGCTCGAACCACACCTGGGGGCCGCCCATACAGATGGACAAATGCCGTCCCCAGTTTTCCACGCCCATGGACGATAAAAGCCCCGTTTTGGGATCGTAGCCATAGACCGGGCCGGAAATCAGCCCATACTTGGCTTTTTTGACGCAATCGATGCCAGTAAGAATTTTATCCCGGTAGAAGGTATCCTCGAAGCGCTCCCAGCGGGTCATCCAGTTGGAACTGAAGGCCGCCCAGTCGGGGCCGACCCGGATATGGGTGGGATGCTCGTCCTTGGGGAAATAGGCCCGCAGCGGGTCGAGTGTGACGGTGGCGTAATCCGCGTCCTTCACCAGCTCCATACAATCGCCGATCCGCTCATCCGCCGTCAGGTAATAATAATAACGGTGCAAGCCGGCCATGGCAATACGCGGCTCCTTACAGCCGCAGCCCCAATGCACCACATTGTGCCGGGAGCCGAGTCCGGCGTATTCGCCGATGTGGTACATATCCACCTCGCTGGTATGGCGGGTCATGGCCTCCGCCATCCGGAAGATATCTGCCCGGCCGGAACGGAGGAACATGGTCCACAGCCACATGTTGGGCACCAGCTCCGCGTTCTGCCAGGCACAGCCGCCCAAATCGTAGTTCCAGACGTGGCGGGCCGCATCATAGCTGTGCATAAAATCCCCGTAATCCCAGAAGCCAAACCACTTGCGCTGCTCTACCTCCTGCTGGTAAAAAGCCACAATGCCGTCCAGCCGGTCCTCCAGATACGCTTTCTCAGGTGTGCTGCGGTCCGGCAGGCTCCACAGGCCGAAGGCCCGGGTTTCGTGGTAATACTCAGGTGTACATACCAGAAGCTCCGGCATATCCGCAGCTTCGGCCATCTGTCCCAAAGTCTTGGAATCCGGCGTAGCGTCCAGGCACCACACGGTCAGCTCATGGGTATTGCCAACACCGTAAGGGGTGGCTCTCAGCTCATCTGCCCCCTCATAGGAGGAGAGCACATGGGTTTCCGTGTCATAATGCCGCATATCCATGGCTTCTGCATCCGGCGACCAGAACCACGCGGTGAAGCGCGCCGTTTCTGCAGCCATCCCCGTAATTTCCAAACCCGACGGATACTTCCGCCAAAAATCCTTCAAGCCAACAGCGATTCCGCCGGATGCTCCGCCTGCATAACCAAGTCCCCCCGCCCGGCGCCCTTCCGCTCCTTTTACCCAGGAGCAACCTTCCTTGGTGCGCTTGCGGACAGTGTAATGCTCGGAGGAATCCTGCAGGAGCTTGAAGCTGTCCCAGGTGGCGGAATCCTTCAGCAGTCCCAGATAATACGCGTCCTCCTCCTCATCGAAGGAAAGCGGTCTGCCCTCCAGCTGATCCTTGTATAGCTCCAGGTACTTCCCCTTGGTCCGGCGGTTGTACATGGATTTGGGAGAATCCTTGAACAGGCCCTCTTCCCCTGCAAAGCGGATATGGCGGTTATAATGAGGCCCGGACAAGGGCACCTCAAAGGCGATTCCCAGCCCCTTGATAAAGTCGGTATTCGGGTTGCCGTCGTAATAAAAGGTATGCACCAGCCGGATAGAGTCCTGTCCCGCAAAGAAGTACAGCCGCAGCGTAAACGGCAGCCATTCCCGCAGGCCGGACTTCGCCCGGTATCTGCCTTGGACCCGGAGCACAGCCCGGACCGGACCTGCGGCTTCCACCGCAGCCTGAAGGACCACACCTTCGAAGGGCTCCTCACGGGTTGTGCGCCTGCCCGAAACCTGGTCATGCACCTCTGTCAGCGCCACCAAAATGCCGCCGCTGCAGATTTCGCGGCCGCCGCGATCCATACGCTCTACGATCCATGTTCCCTGCTTGGCGATCACCCAACGGATGGAACCAGTGGAAACAGTAATCCGCTCTGCGGATTCCTCCACGGATACGCGGGACGCAGGAACGGGCGACTCTCCTTTACCCAGCACAAAGCCCCCGCTTTCGGAAGCGGGGACAACTGCCGCGTGGGCGGACCACTTGACGCTGCCATCCGGCCAGTACGCCGTTGGCCAGCTGTCCATGGGATATTGGCGGGCGCCGTCCGTACTGGAAAGACATAGACCGGTTTCCCGGCGAAGCTCGCCTTTTTTCCAGGGAACTCCCCAGGTAATGCCTGCGTCCCCCGAAGGATTCTTAAGCCAGCGCAATTGGACCGGTTTCTGTGAAGACAACAAGACCATCTCCTTTTCATTGTCTCAAAGCTGCACCCTCATTCTAGGCCGCATTCCCCTTCTTGACAATGAGACTTTCTTGTCCTGCCGGTCCCTTGCAATTGCACATTTTCATCTGTTTTGGACTTTATTGCAGTCCCTTTTCCCTGCTTAATTCACGGTACCGGGTAGGCGTCATACCCTCCAGCTTCTTGAAAATCCGGTTGAAATAGCTGTGCTGGTAGCCCACCCGCTCGGCCACATCATTAATCAGGAGATCCGTATCCCGGAGCAGCTCTCTGGCCTTCTCCATCCGGATTTCCGTCAGGTAATCGATGAAGTTCTTGCCGGTGACCTGCTTGAAGGATTTGCTCAGGAAGAAAGGATTGGTTCCCGTATGCTCCGCACAATTGTCCAGGGAAATATCATTCATGTAATTCTGCTGCAGGTACAGCATGGCCTGCTCAATAATCCGCTTCACCTGGGCGTCCGTACGCTGCATCAGCTCACGCAGGTAAGGATCCACAATCTTCTCCCGGAACCATTCCAGAATCAGCTTGGTCTCCCGGATTTGGGACAAGGATTCATACATGTTGATGCCCTTGAACAAACGGTTGGGGTTGATGCCGGATACCATCA
>JAEWAA010000533.1 GCA_023391955.1 Bacillota bacterium
ATCCGGCTCAGAGCGGTCTGCGGAGGCATGGCCCGTCTTATAGATCTCCCGGATAATATCATCCGTCTGGGTCTCGATAATGCGGATGTCGTCGATTTCCACTGACCCTACCACCCGGGCGAGAACCTCCGACACATTGGTTTGTCCGAAGGGGACCCAGATATGGGCCACAAGATCATTTTCCATACTCCACTCCACATTCAGATCCGCAGTCAGGCGGGACAAGAAGTCTGGTTCCGCCGGCCGGGTAAGCTGCAGCACAATTTCCTTGCCGCGGCCCCATCTGGCCTTTAATTCCTCCAGGCCCCCGTCATAGATGATATTTCCGTCATCCAGCATGATTACGCGGGAGCACAGGGCTTCAATATCCTGGAGGTCATGAGTGGTCAGCAAAATAGTGGTTTCGTAGCGCTGGTTCATGGATTTCAGGAAATCCCGGATTTCCGCCTTGACCATCACATCCAGGCCAATCGTCGGTTCGTCCAGAAACTGGATCGAAGGGTTATGCAGCAGAGAGGCTGCCAGCTCGCAGCGCATACGCTGCCCCAGGCTCAGCTTCCGGACGGGGCGGTTCAGGATATCGGCAAGCTGGAGCCGGTCGACCAGTTCGTCCAGCCTTTTTTTGAAGTCCTGCTCGTCCACCCGGTAGACCCGCTTGAGCAGCCGAAAGGACTCAATAACCCCGATGTCCCACCACAGCTGGCTGCGCTGCCCGAATACCACGCCGATACCCCGCACGAAGGCTTCCCGGTCCTTGTAGGGCACCAGCCCGTTAACGTGGATCTCCCCGGCGGTGGGGACCAGAATCCCCGTCAGCATCTTAATGGTCGTGGACTTGCCTGCGCCGTTCTCTCCGATATAGCCGCAGATTTCCCCACGGGGGATCTGGAAGCTGATCTCGTTGACGGCGGTTATGCTTTTGTATTCACGTTTAAACAAGTCGCGCAGGGCCCCGCCCAATCCTTCTCTATTCTGTTGGACGCGGAAATCCTTGCGCAGATTCTTGACGTCGATGGCCCACATGCAGGTAAAGCTCCTCTCCTTAAAGCTTACGTCCCCTTGCCGGCACCCGGAGCTCCTTATTGGAACTCCGCGCCACCTTGGGGGATGGGTTTAACCCTCTTAATTTACTATGGATGCCGGAGAACGGCAAGCCGGAACGGCCCGTTTCCCAGGAATGGAGCGAGGCACGCATAAGCTGTGATTTTGTTCGCCGATTCGGGTATAATCGTATTAGCTTTTCATGCACATTAAAGGAGCATTGGGCGGAAGTTTGTCCAAAATGAAACTTTTTTCTGGCGTTTTCCGTCTAATGATGTAGTCTTTATCTGCTGTTATTCTTCCCCATTAATGCCCATCCCCTTTGAAAAAAGAATGTGCATTCCAAATCACCCGATGAAAGGGGCTTATTTATGCGCAAAGCCAAACCCATGAGTGTGCGTAAAAAAATTCTCTGGTCCGTGGCGGGACTGGTGCTAATCATATTTGGCTTCACCGGCTATTATGTCTATTCCTTATATTCCTTCGCAGACAACATCAACAAGTCGCCAGAGGATTCCATTTTCAGCAATATTCCGTCTTTGACCAAAACCAGCGCTGAGCTGGAGCCCCCCAAGTGGGAGGGCAAGGAACGGGTAAACATTCTGCTTCTGGGCGGCGACTCCCGGGGTATGGGGAAGAACGAAATCCCCCGTTCGGACTCGCTGATGATCGCTTCTCTTGACCCGGTTACCAAAAAATCCTATCTGTTCTCCATTCTGCGCGATACTTACGTGGATATTCCCGGACAAGGCTCTGACCGCATTAACGCCGCTATTGCCAGAGGCGGACCGGAATTGGCTATGAAGACCGTAAGCAATCTGATGGGCATCCCGATCCAGTATTTTGTGTATACCGACTTTAAGGGTTTTATTGCCCTTGTTGACGCCCTGGGCGGGATTGAGCTGGAAGTGGAAAAGGATATGTACTACACCGATTCCGCGGATGACAACCAATACGACATTAATCTGAAAAAGGGCTACCAGCATCTGGACGGCAATACGGCCCTCCAATATGTGCGTTTCCGGCATGACGCCACCAGTGACTTCACCCGTACCGAACGGCAGCGGAAGTTCATGCAAGCCTTGGCGGAGAAGCTGCAGAGCACCACCTCGCTGCTTAAGCTGCCTTCGATTCTCAGCAGCATTGATCCGTATATTGAAACCAATCTCCATGTGAACCAAATGATCAAGCTGGCTTCTCTGGGCTTCGAGGTGAAGACCGACGGTATGGTCAGCCAGCAGATTCCTCCTATGGATCTGCTGCAGGAAAAACGGGTAGGCGGAGCTGAGGTATTGGGCGTGGATGAGGACGCCCTGAAGATATTTGTGAAGCAGCTGTTCGGCGATGTTTCCATCACGCCGTCCGACAAACCCATCTCCGGCGGAAAGCTGAGCCAGGGAGCGGATACAACCTCCTCCAACGGGGGAACCGCCACCTCCAAACCCACCACATCGCCGAAGGCCACTGTGAAGCCCAAGGTGACGGTAAAACCCACCGTCAAGCCGACACCAACGCCGCCTGCGGCATCGGTGAAGCCGGCAGCGTCGGCCAGCCCTAAGGCGCCTGAAGCGGCGTCTGCTACGCCCAATCCGGCAGCGACGCCGCAGCCTGCGGCCAGCACAGCCGTGAAGCTGCCGGGAGAGGAAGCCGGCATCATTGATCTGGGCCAGCCGGCAGCAGGGGGCGATGAGCCTGCTGCCGGAAGCGGTGCAGGCGCCGGTGCCGAAGCCGGCGCAAGCGGTGATAATGCCGCAGCAGGCGGAGCCGCGGCTACGGCCGCGCCCTGACGGCGCGGGGGCTGCGCACGCTAGGGCAGCAGGCGTGCGGCAGGCCAGCGCGGACAGCAAAAAGAGCATTCTCCCGGGAGGGAGGATGCTCTTTTTTGCTGTGGGGGCGCTGGGCGCGGCTTGTTGGACGCCTGCAGCGTAGCTCGGCGTCGGGCGGCTGCCGGGCCGGGGCGAAGCTGATGCTGCAAGCTGGCTTCGTTCTCCATTGCCGCCGGGCTGCGATTTACCGCAGCCCCTCTGACTCCGCAAAATCTAACGGCGGCCAGAGCCGTTATTTGCCCAATATTAGGCGCCGCAGATTTCTAACGGCGGTGAGAGACGCTATTTCGCGGAAACCAGCCCCGCAGAGGCCAATCGGAGGCAATAGCGGCGCTCACTTCCGTTAGAAAATAAAACCTCGGCTATTTAGCCAAATAAGGGCCGCAGCTTCCGTTAGAAATCCGCACGCCAGCTACACTCCTGTTCACCGCCAAAATTCCCGCACGCCAGCTAACTCACGTATAACACTAATGCCTGCACACCAGCTAATTTCCTGTACCCTGCTATACTCCCACATACCAGTCAAACTCCTGCTTACCAGCTAAATGCCCGCACGCATGCGCCAGTGGTGAAGGCTGGGATAGAGGGGACACGTTCGTCTAAAACTCCCGCCCTCCAGCGCCGGAAAGTGCATCCAGGGAACAATAGCCTCTAGTGGCCAGCGCCAAAAATTGTAACGGAACTCAGCGACGCTTAAACCGCAAAAATCCCCTCTGCGGTTTTTTAACGGAACTCTCCGACTCTTAGAGGCATTTTAGTGGTGTTAGAGCAGACAAAATTAGCTGTAAGAGCCGCTGAGTTCCGTTACGTTTGAAATCCGCCGTATTTGCACAGCTAAGGGTCGCTGAGTTCCGTTGCAGCATCCGCCCCCGCCCCCCGAGACGCAAAAACAACACCAAGGGATGATCTCCTCGGTGTTGCTTCACGCGGTGTTACCATAAATTTCCACTATAGGCCATTAATATGGGCCTCTCCTGCCTCTACGCCAGGCAGCCTGCATAACGGAGGCCGGCAGCTATGCCGCCTTCATCTGCCCGGGCGGTGACGTAGTCCGCATACGGGAGCAGCTCTTGATGGGAATTGCCCATAGCGATGCCCAGGCCCACCAGCTCCAGCATTTCCTTGTCGTTCAGGCCGTCGCCGAAGGCGATGGACTCCTCCCGCGGGATGCCTAAGGTGTCCAGCATCACCTGGATGCCCTCCGCCTTGGAGCCGGTAAGGGGCAGCACATCCATGGCATCCTCATGCCACCGGATGAAACGCAGCTCCGGCAGCTCCGCCAGATAAGGCTGCTCCTCCCCGTGCCGGCAGTGGAGGAACACCTGATAAATGCTCTCCTCCCGCCAAAATTCACTTTGTCCGCCGGGATAAAATACCTTCAGCGAATCGATAGCCGCCAGTACCGCGGCATGCTCCACACTGTTGGTATGGTAGCTGCTTTTGCCCTGGTACACCAGCGGATGGCCGCTTTGGTTGGCTAGCCCCACCAGACGCTCCAGCACCGGCACGGGAATATGCCTGTGGTACAGTTCCTTGCCCCGGTACACCACATATCCCCCGTTTAAGCTGACATAAGAATCAATGCCCAGCTCCCGGGCCAGCGGCTCAAAGAAATAAGGCGCCCTGCCGGTGGCAATCACCGGCTCTATCCCGTTGGCCTTCAGCTGCGCCACAGCCAGACGGGTATCCTCCGGCACCTTTTTATCCTCGTCCAACAGCGTGCCGTCAATATCAAAAAATACGATTTTGTAGCCCATACGCCCACTCCTTCTTTCATTGTTTCTCTCTAAAGTCTGATTCTATCATCTTATGGGCAGGCGGTGAAGTAAACCCCACTGGAAAAGGAATCCGGCTTCCAAAAAAAGGTTGACATTTAGTTCGATATAGGACTAATATAGTACCATATAGAACCAACCGAAAGGAGGTTAAGCCCGTGCCCCCACTCCGGGAAGGCGGATTTTTGATTTCCATGATCAAGCAGCTGTCCGGCCGGATATTCGACCGGCTTCTCAAAAAAGCCGGCATTGAGGATCTCAACAACGCCCAGGGACGGATTATGTTCGCCCTGTGGAAGGAGGACTGCGTCCCGATCCGGCGGCTGGCCCAATCAACCGCCCTTGGCAAAACCACCCTATCCAGCATGCTGGAGCGGATGGAGCAGGCCGGACATATTGAGCGGATTGCGGACACAACGGACAAAAGAAGCACCTTGGTCGCTCTCTCCGCCAGCAGCAAAAGCATGATGGACAAGTACCAGGAGGTTTCCGCGGATATGCTGTCCCTGTTTTATGAGGGTCTCACAGAGGAAGAGGTAGACCGGTTCGAAGCAACTCTGCGGCATATTCTCGCCAATTTAACCCGTTATGAGGAGGAAAACAAATGATGGAGACGAATGTCAACAAAAAAGCGCTGAGTCTGGTGGAACGCAGTCCCATTGTGGTGGTGGGGTCCATCGGGGAGGATGGTTTCCCGAACATGAAGATGATGTTTAATGCCCGGGTCCGGAAGGGCTTGTCCGTGTTTTACTTCACCACCAATACCTCCTCCCGCCGTACGGCGCAATTTAATGAGCGGCCTCAAGCCAGCCTTTATTTTGCCGACCAGGGGAAATTTAACGGATTGATGCTCCTGGGAACCATGGAGGTGCTTCATGACCAGGAGTTCAAGGATCTGATCTGGCGCGAGGGGGATGAGATCTATTACCCGCTGGGCCGGACCGACCCCGATTACTGCGTCTACCGGTTTACGACACAGAAGGGCCGGTATTACGACCAGCTGGCCTC
>JAEWAA010000570.1 GCA_023391955.1 Bacillota bacterium
TGTGTATACACTCTGCGGCGAAACCTCTCCCCGCTCCACATGGCTGAAGAACAGCTCCAGCTGGGCAAGCACCCTTTTGCCGTGGGGAAGAGTATGGATCGGTTTGCCATTAAGTAACGCCCCCATCCCCATAACGAAGCCTCCCTTGTACTGCACCGGGCAGCTTTGTGCGAAGATCTCCAAGAGCTGAAGCCCGCATTCATGGGTGTGGGAGTATGGCATACCTCCCTGGATGATGCCGTACAGGTCCTGCCCGTGGAGCAGCTCCGGATGCTCCGCCAGCATCTCCAGAAACGCCACGGTATCGGCCGGATACGTATTGATGTAGCATGGCCCGCAGATGACCAGAGCGTCCGCCTGGGAAACGGCCTCCAACAGCCGACCGGGACGGTTCAGATGGCCATACAGCTGCCAGACCTCTGCAGACTGCCCGTGTCCGGTGAGATATTCCTGCGCCATCTCGGCTAATCGCGCACTGGTTCCTTTTGGCCGCGGACTGGCATTTAACACCAGTACCTTTCTCATATGCCTACCGCCTCCTTGGCAATTGTCCGTACGATCTCAAGCTCCGCAGGTTTCCCCGGATCCACCACAAACGGCTTGCCCGCTCCCCGGGTAATGATCAGCATCTCGCGGACCAGCCTGGAAAATGCCGCCGTCTCCGCTCCGGTAACCTCCTCCCGCACACCCACGGCCAGCAGCCGGAATTGCCGCCCGTGGAAACCACCCTTCACCATTTCTCCCTTTTCCACAAAATAGCGCCGGTCCATAAGGAGTGCGAATTTATCCAGCACCCGCTTTATCTTGACGGAATATCCCCCGAACACCATAGGCGTAACCAGAACCAGCAGTCCTGCCTCCAGCACCTGGGGAAAAATCCAGTCGGCGTCATCCCGCACCACACATCGGTAATAGCTCTGGTAGGTGCAGCCCCCGCAGTTGCGGCACGGCTCTACCCGCGTTTGGTCCAAGGAAATGTACCTGCAATCGGCTCCAAGGGCCAGCAGCTCCTTATGCAGCATATGGCCTATGCCGTGTTTCCCTTCATCCGCGAGCAAGGTGATCATAGCTCCTCCTTTTCTCCGTCCGCTCCTTCGGGACGGGCCAGAATGCCGTTTAGTACCATCTCCATCTGCACGGCAAAAAGCTCCTCCGCCTCCGCGAAGCTTATCCCCTGCCGCCGGGATATCATCAGATTGAAGCCGAGAAAGGAGCTCCACAGGGCAAAAGCCGTATGGGCCGGATTCATCCGACGGACCTGACCGGCAGCTATAGCCTCCTCCAGCCTCGCAGCGATATAGCCAATCCACTCCGGCTGGGCGTCCCCCTGATGTCTGCTGTACTTGTGCAGGACAATCAGGTTGTACTTCTCGGCCTCCTCCCAGGCTAACCGCAGGACCCTGTGGAACACCTGTCTGGTATTCCAGACGAAATCCCGGTTTTCGTCCAATAAACCGCGGATCTCCCCATGCAGCCAGGCCGTTTCCTGCTCCTCAATGGCGTCGATAATCTCCTGCTTATCCTTAAAATGGTGGTAGAGCACACCTGTGGAATAGTTCATCTCCTGAATAATCTTCCGCACCGAAACCGCCTCGAAGCCCTCCCGGATTCCGATGCCCAAGGCGGTCTCCAGAATGGCCTGGCGGACCTTGTCACTGCGCTGCTTCTGCTCATCTCTTGCCAATAGGACGGCTCCTCCCTGCTTGTCATAACGTCATTATTTTTCATAACACTGTTATGTGAATTGTATGCCGGGTGCCTGGAGCTGTCAAGAGGCAGCTGTGTATGATTTTTCATATATAAAATGGGAAAATCCCCGCGAACAGGCCATTAGACACGAAATTTCATATATAATTCGGCCGATATGATGACGTACAATAGTTTGTGTAACAAAATTTGGAGCCTTCACAGGTAACAAAAAAGTAGGGTATTCTTGGGATTGTCGAAGTCACCAAGAAAGGAACCCTACTGATGACTACTATACACGAAACGATGCTGTCCGATCTATTTGAAAATCTTGTCACGACGTTTATTCAAGACAATCTGGAGTCCATCATGAAGGCCGAAATCCAAGCCTTTATGGAGTCCGAGCCGTCCTCGGCGCACAACAGCCGCAATGGGTACTACAACCGGTCTCTTCACACCAAGTATGGCCATATCGAGGACCTGCGGGTGCCACGGGACCGCAACAGTGAGTTTCAAACCCATGTCTTTGAACCCTACCAGCGTCGCGACGGGTGGCTGGAGGAAGCCATCATCCACATGTACAAAAGCGGCATGGGAACCCGGGATGTAGCCAGCTTTATCGAAACTATGTTTGGTAGTCACTATTCGCCCACCACGGTAAGCAACATCACGTCCACCGTCCTGGAGGACATCGAGCACTGGCATAAGCGGCCCCTCAAGAAGCGGTATGCAATCATCTACCTGGATGGGCTATACGTCAAGCTAAAGCGTTCAACCGTTAGTGGAGAGGCCATCTACTTTGCCATGGGCGTCGATGAGGAGGGACACCGGGAAATCCTCGGCTTCTACGTAGGGGGCCAAGAAAGCTCCAATGGATGGCGGGAAGTCCTGAAAGACCTGTACAAACGTGGGGTGCAGGAGGTGCTCCTGGGTGTGTTTGACGGGCTTCCCGGGCTTGAACAGGCCTTCCGTGAATCCTATCCCAAGGCCGATGTTCAGCACTGTATCGTGCATAAAGTCCGTGCTACCTTCCCGAAGATTCGGGTGCAAGACCGTCCGGCCTTTCTCCAGGATTTAAAGACCATTTACAGCGCGGCGGATCGGGATCTGGCGATGGCTGCCTTTGATACCATGAAAGCCAAGTGGGGGAAGAAATACCCGAAGGAACTGAATTCATGGGAAGAACAACTCCCCACCCTGCTCACCTTTTACACCTATCCCCTGGCCATTAAGAAGGCCATCTACACCTCCAATCCGATTGAACGGATGAATAAGGAGTTCCGCAAGCGTCTCAAACCGATGAATAGTCTGACCAACCTGGATGCGGTTGAGAAAATTATCTACCTGGAGAC
>JAEWAA010000014.1 GCA_023391955.1 Bacillota bacterium
CCTTTGCCCCGGACCGGAGCATTACCCGTATGGAAATGCTGAATATGCTGGCCAGTGCTACCGGCAAACGGGGAACTACCGGATTTGGCCCGCCGTTTCCGGATGTGAATGAATCCTATTGGGGCGCTTCCGTACTCCGCCAAATGAAGGATGAGGGCTGGGCCGAGGGATATCCGGACGGTACCTTCCGGCCGGAGCGGTCGGCGACCCGGGCCGAATGGATGCATCTGGCCGCCCGTATGCTGAAGCTGTAAGGGGGATGAAGGAATGGAGAACGATGCGTTTTTTACAAGCCTGGGCATTACGGGGATAACGAATATTGTGGTGGTCCTGGTGTGTATTGCATGTTCCTGGTGGGGCCTTCAGCAGCTCCGCTTGGACGTCTTTTTGAAGAATCCCAAAAGCACTCCCGCCAAGATCCTGCTGATTTTTTTGTCCGTTGCCCTGGGCTACCAGGTAGCCAGCTTTCTGATTGCTTATTTTGAATGGACCGGGATGATGAAGGGGCTGTTCTAGGCTTATCCACTTCCGGATTTGGCGGAATTTATAAGGCTTGTATGCAATTTGACAGTATAAACATACGCGGAGAGCGATTAAAGCTGCGGTTTGCCGGGTAGATTCGAGTATAGCGTTTATTAAAGCGTTTATAAAAGGCAGGCTTCCGGGTAAAAGAACCTGCAACCGAATAACATCCGCACAATTTGTCAACAATGGGAGTAAGAAATATTGCGTGATTCATGTCCGCCCTACGGCTTCAAAATGAAAGGCGGCTGCGAATGCTGTGGATAGTGTGCATGGAATGAAAGACGAATCTGTTACGCGGAGGTTAGCCATATGAGCCATATCATCGTCCGCGGCGGCAAGCGACTGGCGGGAAGCGTCCGCGTTGGGGGCGCCAAAAACGCTGTGCTGCCCGTTATTGCAGCTTCTTTATTGGCTTCGGAGGGCGAAAGCGTCATTCATGACGTGCCCTATCTGGAGGATGTAAAGGTGATGCACCGGCTTCTGGCCACGTTGGGGGCAAAAGCGGAATATTATAATGAAACAACACGCATCAATGCGGAACATATTACCTCTTTGGAGGCATCCTATGAGCTGGTGCGGAAGATGAGGGCATCATTCCTGGTGATGGGGCCGCTCCTCTCCCGTTTCGGAGAATGCCGCGTATCCTTGCCAGGCGGCTGCGCCATCGGCACCCGGCCCATTGACCAGCATCTTAAGGGCTTCGAGGCTATGGGGGCCCGCATCGAGGTAGGCCAGGGATATATTGAGGCCAGAGTCAAGGGAAGGCTCAAGGGAGCCAAGATTTATCTGGATGTGGCCAGTGTAGGCGCGACGGAGAATATTATGATGGCCGCGGCTTTGGCCTCCGGCACTTCTCTGATCGAGAATGCTGCCAAGGAGCCGGAGATTGTGGATCTGGCCAATTACATAAATGCAATGGGCGGCAAGGTCCGCGGTGCCGGGACCGGAGTGATCCGCATTGAAGGGGTTGAACGCCTCCACGGCGCTGTACATACGGTGATTCCCGACCGGATTGAAGCGGGCACCTATATGGTTGCAGCTGCCATTACCCAAGGGGCCATTCGGATTGAGGGGGCTATTTACGATCATATGATGCCCATTGTCAGCAAGCTCCAGGAGATGGGCGCGGAAATCCGCGAACTGGAGAATGGGCTCTCTGTATATGCAGACCGCAGACTGACGGCTGTTGATGTGAAAACTCTGCCGTACCCCGGGTTTCCTACGGACATGCAGGCTCAGATGATGGCGTTGCTGGCTGTTTCGGAAGGTACCTCGGTCATTACGGAAACCGTCTTCGAAAACCGCTTCATGCATGTGGAGGAGCTGTCCCGCATGAAGGCCCACATTAATGTGGAAGGGCGCTCCGCTGTTATTAACGGCCTGCACCGTTTGGCGCCGGCTAAGGTATGTGCTACCGACCTGCGGGCGGGAGCGGCATTAATCCTGGCGGGTCTTGCCACCGACGGAGAAACCGAAATTACGGGCCTGCACCATATCGACAGAGGGTATGTGGATATGGAAGGCCGCCTGGCCGCCATGGGCGCCGATATCCGCCGGGTGGACCCGGAAGCGGAGCGGGAGCGTGCGGAGGAGCGTCAGGACGTGGGTATCTTCGCCATTTCGCCTACCTGGGCGTAAAGCATACAGTAAGGGAGCATGTCCGGCAGCGTAGGCTGCACGGGGCATGCTCTTTTTTTTGCCACTGAGGCTAGTGAATAGACCAACCAAGGGGTTCTATCAAAAAGAGCGGGCTCATAGGATAGATAACAACCTATTCATCCTACTACTTGGGAGCTGCGAGAGAAATGAGACCGTCTATGTTGCCGCAGTTCTCCTTGGAACCAAAGGAGCCCGCTATGAATCTCACGAACCACATCAAGAGACATGTCCCTCTCTGGATGGCCGCAAGTCTTGCAGGGGCATTCCTGCTGACGCTTACCATCCACGCGTTGGTGCCGGATTCCCCCAAGGGCCAGACTGCCCCGCCGGAGAACGGGCAGCCTGCAGCCGCTGTCCTGCCCAACACCCAGTCCATTGAAGCTTCGCTGCCGCTGGTGCCGGTGTATCTTTCCCGGGAGAAAAGAATCGATAAAGTCCCCATAGAGGCCTATGTGCGGGGGGTGATTGCCGCGGAAATGCCGGTGGATTTTGAATTGGAGGCGTTGAAGGCCCAGGCGTTAGCTGCCCGGACCTACATTGTCAGGCGACTACAGGACAACGATACCAGCCAGGTTCCCCTTCAAGGTGCCGTCGTTACGGATACGGTGGCCCATCAGGCCTACTTGACCCAGGAGCAGCTGAACGGCAAGTGGAGCGGGTCAGCCGCCGCCGCAAATTGGGAGAAGCTGAACCGGGCCGTGCTGGAAACGGAAGGACGGGTTATCCTCTATGACGGGAAGCCGATCAATGCGGTCTTCTTCTCTACCAGTAACGGCTACACCGAAAACTCGGAAGACTATTGGGGGGACAAGGTTCCTTATCTGCGGAGCGTGCCGTCACCCTGGGATGCCAAGCTGTCACCCCGTTACAAGGAAACTGTGAGTGTAACCTACAAGGATTTTCTGAAAAAGCTGGGCTTAAGCGGTACGGTAACGGCATCGGCCGGTGTCACCGGCAGCAAGGTGATCTCCACAACGGAAGGGCACCGCATCGGCAAAATCAGCATCGGCGGCAAATCCTTCACCGGACGAGAGGTCCGGGAGAAGCTGGGCCTCAATTCCTCCCAATTCGAATGGAAGCTATCAGGCGGTGAAGTGAAGATTACCACCTACGGCTACGGGCACGGGGTGGGCATGAGCCAATGGGGAGCCAACGGCATGGCCAAGGAAGGCAAAAGCGCCGAAGAGATTATCCGCTATTACTATAAAGGTGTAAGCATCGGCAGTGCCGGTTATCCCCAAAGCTAGAACCATCCCAGTCCCTACTAAAATCTAAAACAAAAAATCTATCACCTCGCGTATAAACCGATTCTATCTGGCAACACTGGTTGATGAGGTGATATAAACATGGATAATCAAAAGAAGAACGAGCAAGAAGCCAAAGGAACCCGCGAATCCCAAGAGGCAGTTCCTGCGGAGGCAACCGCATTTTCCTGGAGAAGACTGTTTAGCAAGAAGTGGGTATTCCCCGCCGTGTACATGGCAGCAGCCGCCCTTATTCTAACCTTGGTATGGGTCTATCAGGGCAGCGGCGGCACGGTGAAGGATGCTGGTGGCAAACAATCGGTTACCGAAACCGTGATGAACCCCGGCCAGGACGCCGTTCCGGTGGCAGCCCCTGTGGAAACCATGCAATGGCCGGTGAAGGACCGCGGCGAAGTGGAGCAAATTATGTCCTTCTATGAG
Organism: Bacillota bacterium; assembly: GCA_023391955.1. Taxonomy (GTDB): domain Bacteria; phylum Bacillota; class Bacilli; order Paenibacillales; family NBRC-103111; genus Paenibacillus_AR. The sequence continues at coordinate 3,870 of JAEWAA010000014.1, forward strand.
GAAAAGGCAGCCGACAACATCAAGCAAGCCGCTCTGGTGGAATACGGCGACACCTTCACCCCTCATCTGGGTATGGATCTGGCCCGTCAGGATGACAAGGAATTCGATGTACTGGCAGCATTAAGCGGCAAGGTTTCCCTGGTGGAAAAGAATCCGCTGGTGGGCTATCAGGTGGAAATCACCCACCCCAACGGTCTGGTCACTGTGTATCAAAGCTTGGCCAGCGTCAACGTACAAAAAGGCGTCGATGTGAAGAAAGGCGATGTTATTGCCAAAGCAGGCCGTAATGAGCTGGAGAAGGATCACGGCACCCACCTTCACTTTGAGGTCCGCCAAGGCGCCAGCGGGGCATCCGTTAATCCGGAGCAGTTCCTGAATCCGGCGGGCGCTACAGCCAGCACGGATACAACGGGAACCACTGCAACCAAAACAACGACAACCGGCACTGCAGATGCAGCCGCCAAAACCGGTACTGCCGGAGCTTCGGCCCAAACCGGTGGCACAGAAGGCCAATCAACCGGAGCCAGCACTCAAAACTCCGATGCAGCGGCCAAGAAGTAACGACCTTTAAGCCAACCGCATAGACGAAAGGCAGGGGATTTCCCCTGCTTTTTCATGTTCTGCCCGGCTTTTTGTGGGGTTTGGCTCAAGTTGCGCAGGAAACAACGCATATATGGACTCCCTCCTCATATAATGTACCAAACTATCTCGAGCACAGGAGGCGAGGGGCGTGCACGATTACATCAAGGAGAGGACCATCAAGATCGGCCGGAGCATTGTGGAATCCCGCAGTACCGTCCGCACCATAGCGAAGGAATTCGGTGTGTCCAAAAGTACGGTCCATAAGGATTTGACAGAGCGGCTTCCGGAGATTAATCCTGAGCTGGCCAATCAGGTGAAGACGATTCTGGACTACCACAAGTCCATCCGGCATCTGAGAGGCGGCGAAGCCACCAAGGTCAAATACAAGAAGACCCGGCATACCCGGACTCCGGAGCAGCTGGTATCGGCTAAATCCTAAAGCTCTCTTGCAGAAGGCCGGTATACTTAGGCTTTGGTAAGATACCGGCAGCGTAAGCATAAGCTGATCGCCCCCTCCCCACCCGATAAAACTTTTCCTGTGACGAAAAAGGATATTCCGTTTTGATGTCGAAATATATCCCTAGCCTGTTTACATTTGAAGCACCGGTCTTTTTTGTGGGGACGGACGGTTGGTTTAGGAGGATACGTGTAACATGTTCAGCAAGGATATTGGAATTGACCTTGGGACGGCGAATGTCCTGATTCATGTTAAGGGGCGCGGCGTGGTTCTCGACGAGCCTTCGGTAGTGGCCATTGAAAGCGATACGAAGAATGTCCTGGCCGTTGGCGAAGACGCGAGGAAGATGGTAGGCCGTACACCCGGCAACATTGTGGCTATTCGCCCTCTCAAGGATGGCGTAATTGCAGACTTTGAGATCACAGAGAAGATGCTCAAGCATTTTATAGCAAGAATCGGCGGCAAGCAGTGGTACAGCCACCCGCGGATTCTTATTTGTGCACCGACGAATATCACATCCGTGGAGCAGAAGGCCATCCGCGAAGCGGCTGAACGCAGCGGGGCCAGAGAAGTGTATATGGAAGAGGAGCCGAAGGCGGCGGCGATTGGCGCCGGCATGGATATCTTCCAGCCTTACGGCAATATGGTCGTGGATATTGGCGGAGGAACGACGGATGTTGCTGTGCTTTCCATGGGCGACATCGTAACCTCCTCTTCTATTAAGATCGCAGGGGACAAGTTCGACAACGCGATCATGAAGTACATCAAGAACAAGTATAAGCTGCTTATCGGGGAACGCACCTCAGAGGATATCAAGGTGCGCATTGCCACGGTGTTTGGCGACGACCGCTATGAAGAGATGGATATCCGGGGACGGGATATGGTTACCGGACTTCCGCTGACCATTACCATCAACTCCAATGAAATCCGCGAAGCCCTCTGGGAGCCGGTGTCCGCCATTGTGACCTCGGCCAAGTCGGTGCTGGAGCGCACTCCTCCGGAGCTGTCGGCGGATATTATTGACCGCGGGGTTATTCTCACCGGCGGCGGCGCTTTGCTTCACGGATTGGACATGCTCCTGGCGGAAGAGCTGAAGGTTCCCGTGCTGGTGGCTGAGGATCCGATGCACTGCGTGGTTAAGGGAACCGGCATTATGTTGGACAACCTGGACAAGGTTATTAAAAGAAAGTACTGATCTGCCGATATATATGTCTAGCAAGAGTGATCGGGAGGGATAGTCCGTCATGTTAAGAGGCATGTATACTGCAGTGGCCGGCATGATTACCCAGCAGCGCAAGCATGATACCATTACCAATAATATTTCCAATATCAATACGCCCGGCTTTAAGCAGGGCAGTGCGGTATCCCGGTCTTTTCCCGAGGTGCTGGTCTCTGCTATGGACCCCGGTACCAGCCAACCCGTTAAACGGCTTGGTCTGATTAATACCGGTGTGCTGGCAGAGGAGGATCTGTCCATCTATCTGCAGGGTGACCTGCAGGAGACAGGAAATTCCCTGGATGTGGCGCTGGTGTCCAATATCCTCCGGGATGTGAACGGCACTAATTTGCCGCCCTTCGACAAGTCCGGCAAGTACGTTTCTCCCGAAGGGGAGAAAACCTTCCAGCCCCAGGCGTTCCTGACGGTGGAGAATGAAGCCGGCGAACGCCGCTATTCCCGCAACGGGAAGCTGACGGTGAATGAGAATGCGGAGCTGATCACCCCGGAGGGTTACCGGGTACTGGGTCTGGACGGCCAGCCGATTACCCTGCAGGATGCCAATGGCCAGCCCATCGGCAATGTGAAAATTCTCGCCAACGGCCAGCTGCTGGATGCGGTGAACGGCCTGCCCCTGACGGATAATGCCGGTGCTGCCAAATCGCTTCTGATCTCCCGGGTGGAGAATCCCAACCGGATGGTCCGGGAGGGCAACGGTGTATACCGGGTGAATGAGGAAGACGAGGATGGCGTGACCCAAGCGGTGATGGACGAGCAGGTGCAGCTCCATCAAGGCTATCTGGAACGCTCCAATGTAGATCCTACCCAATCCGTCGTGGATATGATGGCTGCAGCGCGGGCATATGAATCCAACCAGAAGATGGTTCAGTTTTACGATAAAAGCCTGGAGAAGGCGGTTAATGAGG
>JAEWAA010000047.1 GCA_023391955.1 Bacillota bacterium
GTTAATGAGGTTGGCCGCGTCTGATAGGGCCGGAAGGGAGGACCGAACATGAATCACTCTATGATTAATGCCATGGTATCCATGAACGGCATGCAGCAGAAGCTGGATATTCTGGCCAACAATATGGCGAACCTGAATACAACGGGATTTAAGCGCAAGGAAGCTACCTTCGAGGACATCCTGAACAATGTCAAGGAGCAGCCCCAGAGCTTCCGCAAGGAAGGGCGTCTGACTCCTCTTGGGTTCAATCAGGGCTGGGGCGCTAAGCTGTCCCAGGTGTCCACCAACTTCCAGCAGGGCACCCTGAAGGATACGGGAGTCCCTACCGATTTGGGTATTGAGGGCGACGGCTTGTTCAGGGTCCGGGTACCTGACGGTGACCCGGCTCAGCCTGCCAATATCCTGTACACCCGCGACGGCAGCTTCCAGCTGACCAGGCTGGACGATACCCAAGCCGCAGCGGCGGGAATGACGGCTACGGAAAACCTCTATTTGGCGAATCAGGAGGGGCATCTGCTTCTGGACCAGAATGACAACCCCATTGCCATTCCCGAAGGGGACAAGATTAGAGTGGATGCTGACGGCACCGTATGGTCATACAGCGGCTCCAACCCGGAGGAAAATGCGGTAGAGCAGGGCAGAATCGGGCTGGTGCGGGTTCTCCGCCCGCAGTTCCTGCAGCAGGTAGGGGATAATCTCTTCACAGTACCGGAGGGGCTCGCTGCCAATCCCCAGGAGCTGGCTGCCATCGTTCGGCCTATCGCCCAGGAAACGGGTTTGGATAAGCCGATCAGTGTGAAGCAGGGTTTCCTGGAACAGTCTAATGTTAATTTGGCAGATGAAATGACGGAGCTGATGATGGTGCAGCGTGCTTTCCAGCTGGGCTCCCGGGCATTAACATCGGCAGATACGATGATGAGTCTGGCCAATAATCTGCGCGGCTGAACCAAGCAGGTTTGACCGGGTCTCTATGAAGGTCACGGCCGCATGAAACAAACAGGAGGAAGTGGCGCTCCAGTGGCAATGGATAAGAAAGCAGCAACCCCGCAGTCCAAGCCTGTCAAAAAGAAGGGAAGCTCCTTCGGACGGGGATGGCGGCGGTACGGGTGGCCGATTCTCCGGCATGCCATTGTCCCGCTAGTGTGTGTGCTGGCTCTTTTTGCCGGCATGTCGGCCGGATACGTGGTGCTGGGGGACAAGCCTTTTTCCGATGTGTTGGAATGGAATACATGGAAGCATATGTTTGATCTCATATTTGCAGAAACCTAGGGTGTGTGCATACCCTCACGTTCTGGTACAAACTCCCTTCGGGGAGTTTTATTTTTTCCTGCGGGACGGTATAATGTTAGGGATGTGGAACTTTGTGGAGGAGCGGATAAAAATGAATCTTCCCAATGCACTTTCGGTCCTCCGTCTGGCGATGATACCGCTTTATGCGGCCGTTTTTTGGGCGGGCCATATTAGACTGGCCTTTCTGATCCTGCTGGCAGCCGGACTCACCGATGTGTTGGACGGTTATATCGCCAGGTCCCGCGGGCTGGTTACGGGATTGGGTACCGTATTGGACCCGTTGGCTGATAAATTAATGATGATTACCGTCATGCTTTCCTTGGTGCTCTCCAAGATGATCCCCTGGGCAGCCGCCGTGGTGTTTTTCGTGCGGGATGTGGGCATGATTGTCGGCGGGATGTATTTCCATTTCACCGGGAAGAAGCCGGTCCCTGCCAACGGCTTGGGCAAGCTGACGACAGTCCTGCTGTATGCGGCCGTACTGGCAATCATATTTGACTGGCCGTACGCCGTGTGGTATTTATGGGGAGTATTGGTGTTTGCCTTTTTTACGACGATTATGTATGTGTACTCCATCCGTGATTCAGGGCGTTTGCCCCAGGTAAAAGGGAAAAGAGCACATTTCTAGACCCGTGTATCGGACAGGGCCTATAAATATGCTCTCTTATATGAACCCCTCAAACCTGCAGAGAATGAAGGGACATTCCTAGTGTAAGTCGTTTGAATTGAATTTATGCACATTCGCATACGTTGTGGAGATATCAGTCGAGGAGGATTTTTTATCATGATGGATATTAAAGAAATACAGAAGATTATCCCTCACCGCCATCCGTTTCTGCTTATCGACCGGATTCTGGAGGTGGACGAAGGCAAAAGCGCTGTGGGCTTGAAGAACGTCTCCATGAATGAGCCGTTTTTTGCCGGACATTTTCCCGAGTTTCCGGTTATGCCGGGGGTTCTGATTGTGGAGGCGCTGGCTCAGGTGGGGGCTGTGGCTATTCTGAAATGTCCGCAGTACCAAGGCAAGCTGGCCATGTTCGCCGGTATCGACGAATTCCGGTTCCGCGGCCAGGTATATCCGGGAGATACTCTGCGGCTTGAGGTTCAAATTACCCGGATGAAGGGTATTGTAGGCAAAGGACATGCTGTTGCCAGTGTGGACGGCAAGGTCGTGGCCGAAGGCGGAATTATGTTCGCCATTACCGATCCCGGCACGGGTAACTGACAGCATCGTCGTTTATGCATCATACATAATAAACATAGATTCGAGGAGGAGATGGACATGGCACTGGATTCAAAGGTAGAACAGCAGTACCGCGCATGGCTGAATGACGCAGGCATCGATGGAGCGACTAAAGCGGAGCTTCTTTCATTGGAAGGCAATGAGAAGGAGATTGAGGATCGTTTTTACCGTGACCTGGAATTTGGAACCGGCGGCTTGCGCGGTGTAATCGGCGCCGGCACCAACCGGATGAACGCTTATACCGTGGGACGGGCTACTCAAGGATTGGCCCAGTTCCTGCTTAACGAATTGCCGGAGCCCCGCTCTGTTGCGATTGCCTACGATTCCCGCAACCAATCTCCGGAGTTTGCTCTGGAGACCGCTCTGG
>JAEWAA010000094.1 GCA_023391955.1 Bacillota bacterium
GGTGGCGATTCTCCAGGAAGCACCCAAAAGCGGCGTCACCAAGGAGCAGTTGGAGGAATTCCTTGCCTTTACCAAATGGAAGCTGGACAAGCAAAAAAGCGCCGGCGTCTTGTAACAGCCCGGCGCTAATGTCCATGCTTGCAATTATATAGAGATGGGAGTGGCAACCATGGGATTTTTTGTAGTGCTGATTGTGGTTATTGCGGCGGCGGTATTCGCCGGCAGAAGATCAAACGGCAGGAACCGGCATTACACCAGCGGCGGGGACTCCTCTGGGTTCTACCACGGAGGAGATTCTTATGACAGCGGCCACCGCCACAGCGATTCGGACAGCCATTGGGGCGGCGATAGCTGCAGCGATCACGGCAGTTCGTCGGATTCAGGCGGAGGTGACTGCGGAGGAGGAGACGGCGGGGGCGACTGACCTGCATTCTCCTCCTGTTGCTGCTTGGCCCATGTTACTTGGCCATTATTTGCTCTTGATCAGCAGATCAACGGCATCCTTCACAGCCTTATTGGCTTTGCTTCCCGCTTTTTCCTCCAGAAGAGTTTTCTCCAGATTGGCGGCCACCACATAGGCTACGGTTTTGTCCACAGCACTGCGGACAGCCACCAGCTGGCTGACCACATCCTTGCAGGACTCCCCCTCCTCCATCATTTTGAGCACACCACGGACCTGGCCTTCAATCCGCTTCAGCCGCTTCTTCACGTCATCGTCAAATTTCATCCCGGCATCCTCCCATTCTCTACATTCAGACATAATACCTGTATAGGTATATTATGGGTGGGGATGGCCCGGGATGCAACTGCAATCCTGCGTTTTCCCGCCAGCCTGCGTTTTACAGCCTTTCCTCCAGGGAGGAGGCACCGGCCAGCGGAGCTCCGCTGCTCTCTGGGACAGCACCGGCGGGTATCTCCCGCCCGGCGTTCCAGCCCCCTTGGCTGGCAGCCAGACCTGGCAGCTTCCACAGGTACAAGGCTGCCGTCAATACCATACAGATCCCCACCGCCACATAAGCGGCCTCCAGTTTCATGTACTGCGGGAAAAGAACCGCAATAATCCCCAGGGCTGCCGATTGGGAGGCCATCATGATAGGGTCGGTCCAGGCGTTGACTCTGCCGCGGATGCCGGAGTCAATAATCCGGGGCATCCACCCGCCGATCGCCACATTCAACGGACCAATGGTAAGGCCAACACCAACCGTTGCCGCCAGATACACCCATACATTGGTTGCGAAGACCATCCCCGCTCCCACAACACCTGCCGCCAGAAGACCTCCCGCCATCACCCGGATAAACCCCCATTTGCGGATCAGCCACGCGCCTGCCAGGCTCCCCGGAAACACACCGATTCCCAGGAATATAGAAAAGAGGGAGCTGAAGCGCTGATAATCGTCCGGAGCCAGCTTGTATTTCATGGTAAACATCGGCAGCACCGCAAAAGCCCCGTTAATGAAGCCCAGCATAAAGAAACCGGTAATCAGCGCCAGCAGCAGCTTGTTGGTCCAGATATACCCGATGCCCTTGCGGAAATCCTCCACGATCAGCGGCAGCCCGATATCCTTCCAGCGTGTGCGGCCGTTAGGCAGCCGGTCCTTCTCCTCAATCCGCATGGACTGGATCAGCACCCCGGATACGAGGAACCCGAGACCATCCACCAGAACCGCTCCCTGGATGCCGATGTAATGATAAGCCAATGCCCCCAGTCCGGTTCCGAACAGCATAAACAGACTGAACACCATCTGGTTCATACCGGCAGCCGTGGTGTAATGCTCCTGCTTCAGAATGCTCTGCATCAAAGCCGATTGAGCAGGATAGAAGAATTTGCCGACGGCACTCCGGATAAACAACACAAGAAATACCAGCGGCATCCAGCCTGCCGTCACAGCACCAAGGAGCCCCACTGTAAGGCCTGCCCGGATCCAGTCGCTGTAGGCGCAGATCCGCTTACGGTCCATCCGGTCGGCGAGAACTCCCACCAGGAAGAAAACCAGGAGCGTCGGTGCGGAATACATCAGCTCCGCCAGAGTGGCATAGAAGGGCTGGGTGGAGAAGCGGTCCAGCAGATAGAACGCCAGTGCCATATTCCCGATGGTATTGCCCAGCTGGGATGTGACTCCCGCGGCAAATAGCTTGATAAACCTGGGATTCTTGAATAAGTCTTTCATGAACACACACCCGCTTTGCATAGGTAATAAAACAATAGCTTCACTATACGCGCCAGATGCGGTTCCTCGTAGTGAGAACAGTCATGGCGGAAGTCACAAAATAAGTCATATCTGCCTCCTCCTTCCGCCGAACCTTCCTCTACAGCCGTGGGCTTCTCCAGCCTGCTCCTTAAGCCCGACCGGGAGCCTCCTCCCGTGGTCTTAGCGAAACACCTTATCCTGCAGAAGCTTCAGGGCTTCCCCAAGCTCCTCCAGCTCCCTGTCGCCGATACCGGCCATATGGGCTGCAAACCGCTCCTCAATCCGTTGGAATGCCTGCCCCATCATTTCTTCTCCTGCCTCACTCAGGCGGAAAAGCTGCTTGCGCCGGTCATCGGAATCGGTAATCTTCTGACAAAGCCCCTTCTCCGTCAGCTTCCTCAGCTCCCGGCTGGTATTAGGCAGGGACATATGCATACAGCTGCTGATTTCACTCAAGGTAAGCGGCTGCTTGATGGAGATATACTCCAGAATCTTATATTGGGCCTGGGTAACGTCCTCGGACCGCACACCCTGGGTCAGCTCCTCGGTTATTTGATGGACAGCCGCCGTAAAAACCACAAACTGGCGGAACAATTCATGTTTATCCATGGAATCACCTCTTTTACTGACACAATACCAAATTACTTATCCATATACAATTATCAATTTATAATTATCATTTGACAATATAGTTTGTCCCATGCTACCTTTTAGTTATCTAATGATAATTAAAAGGAGTGAACGGCATGAATCTGCTGATTATCTACACCCATCCCAATCATGAAAGTCTGAACGATGCTTTTTTGCAGCAGGTGATAAAAGGAGCAGGAGAAAACGGGAGGATTGGGGAGGTCCGGGTAACGGACTTGTACGGGGAGGGGTTTAATCCGGTGCTGGTGTTCAACAAGCAGAAGCGCAGACGGGACCTGGATAAGGACCCGGAGCTGGTTCCTTATTGGGACAATATCCGGTGGGCGGACAAAATCGTATTCATCTATCCCATCTGGTGGGGGCGGCCGCCGGCCATGCTGATGGGCTTCATCGACCGGATTTTCGTCTCCGGCTTTGGCTACCGGTCTAAGGGCGGGCTTCTCCCGGAGGGGCTGCTGAAGGGGAAGTCCGTGGTTTGTATATCCACCATGATGGGACCGGCCCTCTATCTGCGCTTGTGGCTGAATAACGCCCACAAGATGCTGATGCGCAAAGCGCTGTTCAACTATGTCGGCATTAAGGACGTGAGGTTCTTCCAATTCGGGAGTATGGAGAGCCCCAAGGGTAAACACCAGGCGAAGCTGGATCGGGTGTACCGGTATTTTCGCACCGTTTAATTAAAAACAGGGTGCCCCCGGTGACAACGTCCCGGTAAGCACCCGCCTCGGACAACCTTAAATAAACAGCTGCATATCCGAATCCAGCGCATTCTTCAGATAGGTTTTGGCATCGATAATCTCCACCTCGGGCAGCAGCTCCTCCTGCTTAAAGCCCATCACCTCCACCGACAAGCGGCAGGCATAAAACTTGATGTGCTTTTTCCGAGCTCCCTTCAAAAAATGGATCAGCTGCGGCGCTTCATCGTCCTTCAGCATCTCCTCCAGCATGTGCTTGCCCAAGCCGGCGTAATTCATCCGGGACAGAGGCAGCTGGTCCGGGCCTTTGGGTGTCATCATGGCAAACATTTTTTCGTAGAGCGTCTTATCCTCCAGGGTCATACGCTCCGGGTCCCGCACCAGGCACAGGCCCCAGAAGGCGAAGAACATGGTCACATCCACACCGATTTCCTTGGCCGCATTGGCTAAGATTAAGCCAGCCATAGCTTTGTCGTATTCGCCGGAGAACATCAGCAGATTCATTTTTTTGTCCATGTGTCCTTGCTCCTTTGTTGGTCCTTTGGCTTATCAATGCCGTTAGGGTCCCTCCTCCAGAGCCCATTTATGTGTATGAAGCCAAAAAGCTCCTTCCCCTGCCGGGAAAGGAGCTTTATGATGAGGCGGCTTATTAGAACCGACCCGCCAATTCAACCGCTTGATCCACGCCTTCTTTGACGATGGCTTGGGAACGGTCAGGGAACTGGTTGTGGCCTTCGATTACGATGGTTTCAATATCGGTGATGCCCCAGAAGCTCAGGACATTGCGGACATAGCTCAAGGACATTTCTAGAGACTGCATCGGCTCCACGGAATACACGCCGCCGCGTGCGTTCAGCAGCAGGGCCTTTTTGTTGCCCACAAGACCCACGGGTCCCTGCGGGGTATATTTGAAGGTTTTGCCTGCTTGGCTCAGGAAGTGGAGATAGCTGACCAGCTGTGCCGGAGCGGAGAAATTCCACAGCGGGAAGGCGATAACCACCTTATCCGCGGCCAGGAATTGATCCAGATAACCGTTCACCTGGGCGGCAGCCGCTGTTTCTTCTTCTGTCAGCCCGTAACCGTTGGCCAGCTTATACATGGCGGTCATATGTACGGTATCGTAGTATGGAGGCGGATTTTGGAACAGATCCAGCTCGGTGACTTCATCTCCGGGGTGGGCGGCTTTGTAAGCTTGCAGGAAGCCTTCATACAATTGAACAGTAACGGACTGGTCCGCAGGGCGGGAATTGGCTTTAATAAACAATACAGAACTCATAGATAACGCCTCCTAAATGAAAATGATTATCGCTGTTTTATATTATACAATTAGATGCTTATTATTTTCAAGAAAAGTAAATAAAGAAAGTGAAAAAGTTTTAACGAATCTGAGACGGCTTATTTCGGCGAAAACAGCCGGTTGAAAAATGTAACGAATCTGAGCGGCGTTATTCCGTAGTCACAGGGCTAATGGAGCTACTTTCTGCGAAATAAGCTTCCTCAGATTCGTTACAGCGGATGAGGGCGCCTAATTGGCAAAATAACGTTGCTGACATTCGTTAGGAGCAGCCGGTGGTGGGGGCGGTAGCTCAGTCGCGGAACGATGGTGGTAGCGGCGGCAGCTCAGTCGGGGTACGATGCCGGTGGTGGCGGTAGCTAGTCGGGGAACGGTGGTGGTGTTGGCATGTACTACGATGCCGGTGCAGGCTGGGACAGGCTGCGTCCGCCCGGACTGGCCGTTAAGCTTCAACAAAAAAACGTTGACCCTCACGGTCAACGCCCAATTGGCCAAAAGCCCCGGCCAGGTTTCGATAGCTAGAGGAGACCGCTACGCGATCTCCCCTTCTTCCTCCTGCGTATAGAGCCGGATCAAAATCCGGGAAATGCGGAGATGGTCCACCTCCTCTACCATCAGCTCACACCCACCTGTCCGGATGCGCTGGTGCCGGTGGGGCGGGCTTTCCAACTGGGCGTACAGCCACCCCCCCAGGGTATCGTAATCCTCCGAGATGAGGCTGAGGCCGAGCTGCTCATTCACCTCCTCCAGAAGCAAAAGACCGTCCACAGACCATATATCATTTCCCGCCGCCTCCACGGCAGGCCGCTCTTCATCAAATTCATCCTGGATTTCCCCGACGATTTCCTCCAGAATATCCTCGGCGGTCACCAGACCGGAGGTCCCTCCATACTCGTCGATCAACAGGGCGATCTGGGTTTTGCGCTTCTGCATCAGTCCCAGCAGGGAGCTGATGGGAATGGTCTCCGGAACGCTAATCAGCGGCCGGATGACGCTGCGCAGGTCCTTCTCCCCCACACCGGGGCGGAGCAAGTCCTTAATATGGATAAACCCGATAATATTATCCTTATCCGGGTCGCATACCGGATACCGCGTCAGCTGCTCTTCCAGGGCTATGGCCATATTCTCCCGGTAAGGGAGCTGGGCGAACAGACAGACCATTTCCGTACGGGGAATCATCACCTCCCGGGCACTGGTTTCCGAGAAGCTGAAAATATTGCGCACCAGCGTAAACTCCGTGTGGTCCAGCGAGCCGTTGCCGCGGGATTCCTCCACCAGAAGGCGGATGTCGGTGCTACTGTGAAGGGCTTCCACATTTCTTTCCGGCTCCATACCCGCCCCTTCCGCAATCCGCCGGAAGCCGGCGGTCAACAGCCGATAGGCCGGATGAACGATCCGGTAAATGAAGGTCAAAAGAACCGCACAATGGAGCAGCATTTTTTCCGGGTTGGATGCGGCCATATGCTTCGGCAGCTGCTCTCCGGCCAACAGATGCACCGGCAGCACCAGAAGCATTCCGATTAATGCTGCCAGCATGCCGGAATCCAGCACCGGCTGCAATAGGGAACCAACAGCAAGCGCGCCCCACAGCCCCATACAGAGGGAGGCCAGGGTGACACCCATTTGACAAACGAACAGAAAGCCTTTCGGATTCTCCCCGATTTTGCCGGCGCTCCGGCCGGAGAGAGATCCAAGTTCCTTCAACGCATGAAACCGTCCGGGCCGGGTTCGGCCAATGGCTGTTTCGGCCGCTGCAAAGAAGGCATTCATCAACACAAGAAGCAGCGCAAGCAGCAGGCTTATGCCAAGCGGCAACGGAACGGAATCCAACACCCCTCCTGCCCTTGAATATTCAAGCGGCAGGCCCACCTCCTTTTGGCAAGTAAATTTCCTCGGGGCTGTTTTTATGAACCCGGCGGGGAGCAAATTATGCCGGGTTGTATAACAGCCCCTAACCTTCCGGATAGTTTCATATGTATTCCTTTCGGCTTGGCAATTAGTACTGCTTTTGGTCCCGCCGGACGGCAAAAAACGGGCCCGGTTGAAGAGGCCGGAAGCCCGTTTATGCAGGAAATGCCGGTATTGTCCGCTGCTTTCGTCAGATCCAGAGGAAAGGAATGGCGAAGAGCAGCGCGATCAGGGCCAGATCCAGTCCCCAAGCTCCGCCGCCGTACCCGAAGCCGCCGCCGTAGGGATAACCGCCTAATGCCGAGGTTTGGGCGGTTTTTTGCTTTTTGGTCAGCTGCGCCTTGGCTTTGGTGCTGTTGGTGGAGACAGCCTCGCCGCCTGCAAAACAGGATTTCAGCATCAACTGCTGTCCGTTCAGTCCGTCCAGGGTCCCGTAGATGGTGGTGCCGTCCACCAGCACAACGCACACATGTTTGCCCATATGGGGACGAAGCTTTTCGTCGCAAATGGGGTTGATCAATTCCATACCTCTTGTGCCTCCTTTGCCCTGTTGTGCATGGATACCAGGGGTTCATCTCATCTTATGGGCCGAAGGCAAAAAAGGTATGGACATCCGCCCGGGTGAGGCGGATTTCTTTCCGGCCGGTTGTCCGAGGGCGAGGCTGGTGGGGCCTCAGAGGGGGCGTTTTTTCCAAACTCCCCCTAGTCCACTTGGCCCCGCCGCGCCTAACGGAACTGAGCGGCCCTTAAACCGGAAAAACTGCCCGTTTGAAAATGTAACGGAACTCACAGACCCTTACAGCAGCAAATCCGGTGTTTGATGCTGTCCGACTACCGCTAAGGGCGTCTCAGTTCCGTTGCAGCCGAAACCGGACGATTTTCCCCGGCTAAGAGTCTCACAGTTCCGTTACAGCACCGCGATACACCAGTCTCAGCTCAAAAAGACCCGCTCCGGCAGCAGAAGGCAGCCGTAAACGGGTCTTTGAAAACATGCTATAAGGATCCTCGAACCGGACTACGCCTCCACAGGCTCCTGCCAGTTCAGGCTGTCGCCCCGGCCCATATCCACCTCGAAGCCGCTGACCTTGATGCGCATCTCGATGCAGCCGCGGCAGTGGGCCGCTTCGTCGCCGGTGCAGATTTTGTTCTCGTAGAGGGCGTACTTTTCCCGGACCGAGGTGGGCGACAGGTTGGGCATCACCACGTTAGCTCCGGCCTTGATGGCCTTCTCCCGGCCCTGCGGGTCCAGGCTGCCCATAGCCGTGGTAGCCGGAAGATTCGCTTTTGGCACCAAAAGGCGGGCGAATGCTACCATCACCAGAGTATCTTCAACCGTGCCGCCCTTCGAACCCTTCAAGGGGGTTTCACTGTGGGGGATAAACGGCCCGATGCCGATCATGTCCGGCTGGAAGCGGTGGAGAAAATTCAAATCCTCCGCCAGATGCCCGATGGTTTGTCCTGGCAGCCCCACCATAAATCCGGCACCCACCTGGTAGCCGATTTCCTTCAGCATACGCAGGCAGTCCATCCGGTTGTCGAAGGACATGTTCGGATGAAGGGATTGGTACAGCTCCCGGGAGGCTGTCTCGTGGCGGAGCAGGAAACGCTCGGCCCCTGCCTTGTACAGCGCCTCGTATTCATAGCGGCTGCGCTCCCCGATGGACAGTGTAATGGCGGCGTCGGGGAATTCCTCCTTGATCATACCCAGGATCTCCGTAAGCCGGTCTACCGTGTACCACATATCCTCTCCGCTCTGGAGTACGAAGGTGCGGTAGCCCAACTCATACCCCTCCCGGCAGCAGGCGAGGATATCCTCAGGGGCCAGGCGGTAACGGTCCGCGTTGCGGTTACTGGCGCGGATGCCGCAGTACATGCAGTCCCGGCGGCAGTAGTTGGAGAACTCCACCAGACCCCGCATAAATACCCGCGGCCCGTAGTGGGCAAGACGGGTTCTGTTGGCATAATCGAACAGCCGCGTTTTGTGCTGCGGGTCCTCCATCATGCGTAGCGCATCTATAAGCTCATCCTTGGTAAGCGAATGGGTCTCAAACAACTGATCGAGCAGATCCGTCATGGTGTTATCCTCCTTGCCGGCCGCTCCAATACTGCACAGGCCTCCGGCTGACTCTTTTCCCCACCGTAGCACGGGAAGCGAGACAGGAGATATGATTTTTATCATATTCTTGTGAAAACTTTCACATCCACATCGAAGATGCCTATTTACCGAAAAAAAAGCAGCACAGACGGCTTTCCCGCCATGTGCTGCTTCCCTGTTTTCACCTGTATCAGACGACGTCGTAGCCTTGGTCTTCGATGGCATTCTTCAATGCGGCTTCATCCAGCTTGGACGCATCATATTCCACGGTAACGGTTTTGGCCGCCAGGTCCACCGTACCCTTGGCTCCGATGTTATGCAGGGCGCCTTCTACGGATTTTACGCAATGATTGCAGGACATTCCTTCTACCTTAAGAGTTGCTTGTGCCATGTTCAATCTCTCCTTTAGATAAATTATATTTGATCGCTGCCACCCTTAACCGAAAACGGGATTACCGCATCAGCTTGTTGACGGTGATCAGCAGCTCATCCAATACCTCATTGTCGCCTTCCAAAATACGCTCCACCACACAGGATTTCATGTGGCCCTCCAGCAGCAGCTTGCCCACTCCGTTCAGAGCGGACTGAATAGCCGCTATCTGGTTCAAGACGTCATCGCAATAAACATCCTTTTCGATCAGCCCTTTTACCCCGCGGATCTGGCCTTCAATCCGGTTGAGCCGGTTGACAAGGCTGGACTTCATCTCCTGGGAATGATGGCTTTTGCGGGGCTGGGTGGAATCGCAGCAGCCCGCCCCCTCCGCCTGCCCTTCCCCATGGGAGTGGCTGCAGTGGTTTTTGCCGTCCAGGTTCGTTTTGTCTTCCATTTTGGTTGAGCCTCCTCTCTGGCAAAGTCCGCTCCGGCGAAGCGGGCGGCTCTGCTTTTTTTATGGAGAAATGTTACAGCTTGATGCGCTGCAGCCGGAGGGCGTTCAGCACCACCGAAACCGAGCTCATCGCCATGGCCGCACCGGCCAGCCATGGGGCCAGGAATCCGGCGGCGGCAATGGGGATGCCCAGGGAGTTATAGGCCAGAGCCCAGAATAAATTCTGCTTAATATTCCCCATGGTTTTGCGGCTCATGTAGATGGCGTCTGCGATGCCGTTCAGATCGCCCCGGAGCAGCGTAATATCCGCCGCCTCCATAGCTACGTCCGTGCCGGTGCCCATAGCCATACCGATGTCGGCTGTAGCCAAGGCCGGAGCATCATTGATGCCGTCGCCCACCATCGCCACCTTGCGGCCCTCCTGCTGGAGCTTGCGGACCTCCTCCGCCTTGCCCTCCGGCAGCACCTCCGCCAGCACCCGGGGAATCCCCGCCTGCTTGGCAATAGCCTCCGCCGTACGCTGATTGTCCCCGGTAAGCATGACTACGGTCAGCCCCAGCTTCAGGAGCCGGTCCACCGCCTCGCGGGAGGACTCCTTCATGGTGTCCGCCACGGCCAGGACACCGGCATAAGCCCCGTCCACCGCCACCAGCATGGCGGTTTTGCCTGCTTGCTCCAACCGTTCCATCTCCTGTCCGGCGCCGCCAAAGTCCACGCCGCTCTCCTCCAGGAGCCGGCGGGTGCCAACGGCCAGCCGCCGCCCCTCCACCGCAGCGCGGATGCCGTAGCCCGGCACCGCGGTGAACTCTCCTGCGGCGGCAAGGGCCAAGCCCCGCTCCTCCGCCCCCCTGACAATGGCCTCGGCCAGGGGATGCTCCGACGGCTTCTCCGCCGCGGCTGCCAGGCGGAGAAGCAGATCCTCCCCGCCCTGCCAGCCGGGGGCGGGAATCACATCCGTGAGCACCGGCTTGCCGTGGGTGACGGTGCCGGTTTTGTCCAGCACAACGGTATCGATATGCCCGGTCTGCTCCAGATGCTCGCCGCCCTTAAACAGGATGCCCGCCTCGGCGGCGCGCCCGGAGCCAGCCATAATCGAGGTGGGCGTAGCCAGCCCCAAGGCGCAGGGGCAGGCGATAACCAGCACCGCGATGGCTTTCTCCAGCGCTCCGGCGAATTCTCCCGGCGCAATGGCATAATACCACAGAAGGAAGGTGATTGCCGCTAAAGCGACTACCACCGGAACGAAAATCCCGGATATTTTGTCCGCCACCCGCTGGATGGGAGCCTTGGAGCTTTGAGCCTCCTCCACCACCCTGATGATCTGGGCCAGCGCGGTATCCCGGCCCACCTTGACCGCACGGACCTTCAAGGCCCCGTTTTTGTTGATGGTGGCCCCGATGACCTGATGCCCCGGCGCTTTCTCCACCGGAAGGCTCTCACCGGTGATCATGGATTCATCCACCGCTGAGCTGCCCTCCAGCACCACCGCGTCCACCGGGATTTTTTCACCCGGCTTCACCAACAGAACATCTCCGGCTACCACCTGCTCGATGGGCACCTGCAGCTCTTCTCCGTCCCGGATCACCAGCGCTGTTTTGGCCTGGAGTCCCATCAGCGTGCGGATGGCCTCCGAGGTCCGGCCCTTGGCCATAGCCTCGAAGAGCTTGCCCAGGAGAATCAGGGTAATCAGCACGGCGCTGGTCTCAAAATACAGCTCCGGCATATGATGCGCACTTCCGCCGTCCGCTGCCCATACCCCGGTAAGGTATACACTATAGAAATAGGCTGCCGAGGTTCCCAGCGCCACCAGCACATCCATATTGGCGCTGCCGTTCCACAGAGCCTTGGCCGCTCCTTTATAGAAGGGCCAGCCGATCCAGAATTGAACCACGGAGGACAGCAC
>JAEWAA010000128.1 GCA_023391955.1 Bacillota bacterium
AGGAAGCAAAGCATCTGAAGCAGATGGCCGGGGGAGATCTGAATTCCCGCAATATGCTGATTGAGCACAACCTGCGTCTTGTGGCCCATATCGTCAAGAAGTTTGACAATACCGGAGAGGACCTGGAGGATTTGATCTCCATCGGCACCATCGGACTCATTAAGGCCATCGAATCCTTCTCACCGGATAAGGGGACGAAGTTGGCCACCTTCGCCGCGCGCTGTATTGAAAACGAAATCCTCATGCATCTGCGCTCCCTCAAAAAAACGAAGAAGGATGTCTCCCTCCATGACCCCATCGGGACGGATAAGGAGGGCAACGAAATTACGCTCATTGATATATTGGGCAGCGAATCCGACGATGTGGCGGAAATGGTGCAGATGAAAATCGAGAAGTCGAAGATTTATGCCCATCTGGATATTTTGGATGAACGGGAGCAGGAGGTTATACGGGGGCGGTTCGGCCTGGACACGGGCGGGGATGAACGCACCCAACGGGAGATCGCCCGGGAGCTGGGCATCAGCCGCAGCTACGTGTCGCGGATCGAGAAGAGGGCGCTGATGAAGCTGTACCATGAGTTTTATAAGGTGAAGCGGTGAATAGTATGGAGCGAATTGGTCCTACAGATAGGCTTTGTCAGAATGCGATAAAAAACAAAAAAGTCATTCTACAGCATGTCTCCCTGCATAACCGTTTGGATATGTAAGAATGCAGAGTAGTAACCCACTTGCTAGCCTTCAACTAGGGTGGGTTGCTTCTGATCCTCTTCACCCCAAAGTCTCGTTTACGAGGCTTTTTTCGTCTGTTTTTCATCATTAACCTTGGAACAGCCAAGCTGATCCAGGACAATCGGGATTTTCGTGTTCAGTAAACGGGTGAATCACAGATTAACAAGTTGTTAATATTGGGCAACGATCATAAAAATGGGTGCTATCTTTCGATTATAGCTGGACCTATACTGAATTCGAGAACGAAGACGGGGGGTTAACCGCAAGTGAAATTCTCAATTCGGATTACAGAAGCCGCCGAACGCACAGTCGAACGGATGGACGTCAGACAGCTTCTCAACCAGGTGTGTTGTCCAAACTTTGGCAGAGTGAAAGACAGTCTGGAAACGTATGGTTCCTTGTTCTTCCACCCGATGGAGCGGGAGGAATTGCTCGGAACAATTGCTCGGTATAAATCCATATGCGACATACCGCCGCTTATCGCAAGCGACCTGGAGTGTGGTGCGGGCAATATGGTTCTGGGGGCGACTCGATTCCCGTATATGATGGGGCTTAGCCAGACCAATAACGAAGCGTTGGCTTACGAGACAGGAGCGATTGCGGCGAAAGAGGCAGGCGCCCTGGGGTACAACTGGACATTCTCTCCCGTCGCTGATCTGGCTGTTGACCCGGACAGCCCGGTCGTCGGTATGAGAAGCGCAGGCGCGAATCCGGAACATGCGTTAGCCGTTGTGTCAGCCTATATGCGAGGCGTTCAGGATAACGGAATGATCGGGACAATCAAGCATTTTCCAGGTGATGGGTTCGGTTCCTATGATCAGCATCTGACCACGCCTGTCTTGGCGATGGATCGGGAAGCATGGCGGGCGGGGCCGGGCTTAGTTTTCAAGAAACTCATTGAGCGGGGGGCCATGGCAGTTATGCCCGGGCATATCGCCTTACCCGCCTTCGATGAAGCGGACCCGGAGACGGGATTATACCCGCCGGCGACGATATCCAGGAAGCTGCTGAACGATCTGTTGAGAGGTGAACTGGGCTTCGAGGGACTTATTGTCTCTGACGCGGTGGAGATGGGCGGGCTCGTCGGTTATATGAATTATTACGACGCATGTGCGCTAACGCTGGAGAACGGCTGCGATGTATTGTTATTCCCGAGGATGGATGAGCAATTCTACACCGAGATGCAGCGCCGGCTGCGGGCGGGAATGCTGACACTGGACAGTCTGAAGGACCGGGCGAAACGGTTGATCTCACTTAAGCAACAACTGGGCCTTTTCAAAGCGGAGACAGGTAGCGTCAATGCAGATTCCTTGGATCTGGAAGCCCATCAGCGGGTCGCGGAGCGGGTTACAGCAGAAAGCATTACGATCGTCAGGGACAGGAAAGGGTGGGTGCCGGCAAGGATCGAAAGAAATACGAAGGTGCTGCATGTAGCCATTATGAACAATTACGAGCGTTATTCATCGTTATATGCAAGGATGAAGGAGGAGTTAGGCAAGCTTTCAGACCACGTTGAGCAATGGCTCGACCCGGGACCGGACGCGCTGTACGAAGCGATGCGCGACCGCCGGTTCGACTTGGTTATCTGCTCCATCGGCAGCAGGCTCAGCTACGGACTCAATGTTGTTCGATTGCATGATGAGGTTGCGAGAAACATGATGGGTGGCTGGACCAAGATGGGGGTTCCGGTCATATTCGTGTCACATTATCACCCGTTTGTGCACAAGGAGTACGAGGCTTCCATCGATACGCTCATCAATACCTACGGCGATATCGATGTAACCGCCTCCTATTTGATTGAGGGTATCTCCGGCCGAAGACCGCTTCAACGCACCTTGCATGCCCACGATTGAAGGTACGGCTCGCAAGACATCGATGACCATAGGACTGCATCGGAGGAGGAACTACGAAATGAAGCTTGGGATGGACTGGGAGATCGGCTGGAGCAACTGCGAAGGTGTCGCGCCGAATAAGTGGGTTCCCGCCGCTGTGCCCGGCGCCGTTCAGTTAGACTGGGCCAGGGCAGAAGGTTGGGGCGACCATTTCTACGGTGATAACTGGCGGCAGTATGGATGGATGGAGGACAAATTCTGGACGTACCGGACACGATTGCAGCGGCCGGATATGCAGAATGGAGAGAAGCTGTACCTGGTATCGCAAGGCATCGATTACAGCT
>JAEWAA010000165.1 GCA_023391955.1 Bacillota bacterium
ACGGCCCGTCCTCTTGCGGTGACCCGGCTGACTGAATACAAGCCGCAGCTGGTTTTTGCAGGGAAAGGCACCGCCGAACATCCCAGCCGGTATAACCGGGATGATTTTGCCATCCTGCCGTATCAGCTGGCCAACAACAAATTTGCCGTTGCTTATTATGTCATGACCCGGGATATCACCCGTTCCTATGATGAAACCAAATCTCCGCTGGATCCGGCGCGTTATCAGATGCCGGAGCAGGAGTACGAGATCAGCCTGGCTAATGTGGTGGGCCAAGGAGCCAAGGTTTCCTCCTATGACCCCATGACCAATCAGACCATCCCGGTGCAGCTTGTACGGGCAGATGCCAATTCCATGGTGGTAAAGGTGAAATCGTCGGATTATCCCCGCTTCCTAATCATCGAAGAGGCGAAGCAGGGCCCGTTGATCGGTGCCACTATGCTCTCCAAAACCGCTGACGGGGCGCAGCTTGGATTCTTCAGCAATGTGAGCGGCGTCGTTGAGGTAACCTATGGACAATACCCCGCGCGAAGCACAGGAACAGTTACGGAAACGGTATATGGCGATGTGAAGTTCGGCAAGGAAACCGGGCAGCGGGTTCTGGACTCCCTGAGCAATCTCAAACCCTCCGGCATCGGCTCCTGGAAATGGACCGGAACTATTGTGCCGAAGTATACGGAGCGGTATTCCTTTACCGCCCACAGCGACAATTTGAATGAGACGAAGCTCAAGATCAACGGTCAGGACATTTATCTGGGCGGGCCTGTTGGAGCATCCATCAATCTGAAGGCGGGAGAAGCGTATCAGATCGAGCTATCCTTCCTGAACCGCTACAATTCCCAGCACTATGTGAATCTGTATTGGTCCAGTCTAAGCCAGGAACGAACCATCGTTTCTATGGAGCCGCTCCCCGGAAGTGTGATTACCATGCCGGTGAGGGCAGGGGAGTATGTCAATCTTCCTATCCAAGGCATGAAGACCGGCGACGGGGTCAAAATCCGGCTGACAGGGGAAACGGGCATTACCGCCAGGTATCCGTTCTGGGACTATGATCACAGTGCCATGCTGCATGATTAAGCTTTGTCAAATGAAAGCGGCTCTTTTGCCGCTTTTTTTGCTGCTTATCTATGAAAAAAGTTGGTAATTTGTAATATCTATTGAGAGGAGAAATGCTTTAAAATAGATGGGAATACATATAACAAGGAGGATAATCGAAAATGAGTGTGGAATTGACTTCGGTACTGAACAAACAGATCGCCAACTGGGGAGTTCTGTTCGTAAAGCTGCACAACTTTCACTGGTATGTGAAGGGCACCCAGTTTTTCACCCTGCATTTGAAATTTGAAGAGCTGTACAACGAAGCTGCGCTTCATATTGATGATCTGGCAGAGCGTGTACTGGCTATTAAAGGCAAGCCGCTTGCGACTTTGAGCGATTATCTGGCTACTGCCTCCA
This sequence comes from Bacillota bacterium, assembly GCA_023391955.1. GTDB lineage: Bacteria > Bacillota > Bacilli > Paenibacillales > NBRC-103111 > Paenibacillus_AR. The sequence continues at coordinate 1,456 of JAEWAA010000165.1, forward strand.
TCAAGGAAGCCAAGGGTACGGAATCCGCTACCGAGCAAGTTGCCGCTACCATCGCCGATTTCGAAATCGTCATTGCCGAGCTGAAGGAAGGCATGAAGGTTACAGAAGAAGCCGATGACGAAACTACCGGCGATCTGCTCCTGGCGATCCATACTTCCTTGGAGAAGCATGTTTGGATGCTGTCCTCCTTCTTGGGATAAGATAAATCACGGATGTATATAGCACGGATCAGGAAATTTTCCTGGTCCGTGTTATTTTTTTGCATGAAAAATAAGGATTGACACCTATAGTGATAATGAATATCATTATCATAACAAGACGTACTATCTATCTGGAGGTCGAAACTAATGAGCGGTATAGTGGTGGTGTATGCCAGCATGACTGGCAACACGGAGGATATGGCCCTCCAAATTGTGAAGGGGATCAAGGAAGAGGGCTTCGAACCCGTTGTAGAGCGGGTAGACGATGTGAAAGCCGCCGATTTGTCCGGCTACGACGGTATCGTGCTGGGCGCCTATACCTGGGGCGACGGGGAATTGCCGGATGAATTCCTGGATTATTTCGATGACCTGGATGATGTGGATCTTACCGGGAAAAAAGCGGCCGTATTCGGCTCCTGCGATTCCGCCTATTCGGAATATGGAGTAGCGGTGGACCTTCTGATTGGCAAGCTGAAGGACCGCGGCGCAGAGATCGTTCAGGAGGGGCTGAAGGTGGAGCTGACTCCGGGCAAGGCCGATAAGGAAAAATGTGTGGCCTTCGGCAAAGGCTTCGCACAGGCGCTTCGCGGATAATTACAGACATAAGGAGTGTTCATATGTTCGTAGAAATGAAAACCATTACTGTCAAGGAAGGCTTTGCCCAAGCTGTGGCGGAGCGGTTCAGCAAACCGGGCGCAGTGGAGCAGATGCCGGGTTTTGTGGATCTGAGCGTGATGGTGAAGAAGGCGCGTCACGGCGAGGAGCAGGTGCTGGTTATGATCCGTTGGGAATCGGAGGATGCCTGGAAGGCATGGGAGAAAAGCGACGTCCATATCGAGGGGCACCGCCAAAGCGCCAAGCAAGGACGGCCTGATTATATCATTTCCTCAAGCCATGATTCTTATCAGGTCAGTGTGCTGAAAGCCGCCGCACCGGCAGCATTGAACTAAGTGATGAGAAACCTCCGGGTGCCGGGGGTTTTTTGCTGTTTGTCGAAAATAGCCCTCAACCTTGACGTTTTTTGCATTTTCCTTCAATATTAGAAGGAAGAAGGAAGCGAGTGCAATCGGGGGATAGCTATGTCCGAATCCATAACAACTGAAGAAATGCTGCGGAAGATGAGCACAGGCGGCCTCCGCGTAACGGAGCAGCGCAAAAGCCTGGCCCAGCTGTTCGCAGAGGCGGCAGGGTATTTGACACCGAAGGATGTATACGAATCCATGCGCCAGAAATATCCCGGGGTCAGCTTTGACACGGTCTACCGGAATCTGCGGATTCTAAGCGAAATGGGTGTCCTGGAGCAGTTTTATTTTCTGGAGGGAGGCCTGAAGTTTAAGGCCAATTGCCAG
>JAEWAA010000188.1 GCA_023391955.1 Bacillota bacterium
AGTCCTATACCGGTAAACACCAGGAATAGATTCAACATCAGGATGAGGATGGCTCCCCGTTTTTTTAACATAATCGACATACGTTTTTCCTCCAAAGATGTACGAAACATACTGAATTTTCATTCTAGATCTTCACAAAAAATTAAGCGGTGGCAACACCGCGCAAAAACACATGTATGGCCAGACGGTACATATCCAATGTTTCCTGCCGGCTCATGCTCCGGGTATGCTGGCTTAGCCCCAAAAACAGACTATCCAAAATCACCGCCAGGCCGTTGAGATTTAATCCCTGCAGCTCCCCGTTATCAATCCCCCGCTGGAGCAATTGCCGGTTAAAGGCCAGATAATCCTGGACAATTTCATGAATATGGTCTTCCACTTCCGTAGGTTTCTCGGTGTTGTTGTAGAATTCGTCCACCGCTTTGGTTAAGGGATGATTCAACTGATCCAATGCCAGGTGATCCGCCAAACCGTACAACTTTTCAATCACCGTGGAAAAAGAAGGCTCCTTGGCCAGCCAGGTTTCCTCCCATTCCCGGTTCCAATCCTCAATTAAATAAAGAAACAGACTTTCCTTGCTCTTAAAATGATAATAAATGTTGCCGGCGCTGCAGGAGGTAGCCTTCACAATATCTTCAATAGAAGTAGCTTTATATCCCTTTTGAATAAACAAGGCCCTGGACGCATCGGCAATTTTCTTCTTCGTCTGCTCGGTTTGCAGCTTCTTTTTATTCACGTACGGCCTCACCTCGGTTGTGGAATAATACTGAACGTTTATTCAGTATTATATCGGAGATCTGAAAATGTGGCAAGTTTTCTTTCCCCCGCAACTCTCTTTTAGCGTTTATGTATACAGCTCCTCCAAGTGGAAAGCCCGCGGCAGTCCCTTGGTTTCAAAATAAAAAGCTATCCCTCAGTCATTCACATGGCTCTCGGGACAGCCTCTCTGTATTAGAATTAGGTATTAATTTCAGCTGCTGTCAATGTACCTTCATTTATGGTAATGGTAATTTCACCCGTTCCAGGAATTGTTCCAATAGCACGTAAAGTATAAGTGTGCGGGCCGGCCGTCGGAACGATGTCACAGCAGGTTAGCGCTGTTGTTATTGGACTGTTGGCAGACACCGGGGTGTCACTTGCTGAACACAAGAGCGTAATCCCGTCCCGGATAATGCTGAAGGTGATAATAGGACTTGCTGCCGTAGGGGTCCAAGTAGCGTAGGCGGTAAGCCACACGATATTCCCCGGTTTGTCCGTAGTAATTAACAAGGTGGCGAGGTCAGCAATCGGAGCTGCCGTCGTTAATACTACACCCCCGAATTCGGTGCAGGAAAACTCAATCAAGACACCCGGCGTCCCTGCAGGTCCCTGGGGCCCGGTAGCCCCCGCCGGACCTACTACTCCCTGTGGCCCTTGTGGTCCAGCTAGTCCCTGTAGCCCCTGTGGTCCCGCTAGTCCCTGTAGCCCTTGAGCTCCTCCGGTCCCTGTGGTCCTTGAGCTCCTGCTGGCCCTTGAGGCCCTTGTGGTCCGGGAGGCCCTGGGGGGCCTGGAAATTTCCCCATATTTCATCCACTCTCCTTGCTGCTAATGATGAATCATCAGACCGAAGCACAATGAGCTGAAAGCCTCGACCCTGCAACAATCTATTCCTTAAAAATAAATGTGTGCTTATGTACATTTTTAAAAAATATTCCAGTTCCTAAATTTATGTCCATACAACGTAAAAATGTTGACCATATCATACATTCAGGATGCCATTTTTTTGCCAAAGGGGGATGGTAATGAATACGGTACCCGGGACTCTAGGTATCATGGTGAGCACTTACAAGCAGCGCAAGCCTGTTTTAAACAAATATTTGTTATTCCATTCCACACGGTTAAAGCTGTTCTGTTTTACGCCTTCCGATATTGATTGGGAAAGGAAAATGATAAAAGGGCTTCACCTTAACAACCGGAAATGGGCGGTACGTTTCTTCCCGTTTCCCAAGGTTATCTATAACCGGTGTTATAACTCGGATAAGGGAATCATAACTCAGCTGGAAAACCACATTGGGAGTAACCGGTGCTTTAATCATATTACGCAATTTGAAAAGCTGGACATTCATCATCTTTTAGCCCGATGGTTAAGTCCTCATTTGCCGGATACCTTTCCTTACGAACCGGGAACTTTAGAGCATCTTTTGACCCTTCATAAACTGGTGTATGTGAAACCATGTCATGGAAACATGGGGAAGGGAGTCTACCGTGTAGAGCGGAAAGACACCGGGGAATTTACGATATCCTCCCATCATATTCTTCCAAACGCTATTGTTGGGGATATTAGGCAGCTTCAAGAGGAAATGGGACGTTTAGTTGGTACAACGCCCTACTTGATTCAAAAAGGGATTTATACGAAGGAATTTAATAACCGAACTTTTGACATACGGGTGCTTGTCCAAAAAAATAAGTTCGGCCAATGGACTGCTACCAATGTCATAAGCCGGATCGCACATAAAGGCTGCTTTAACACAAGCATCTGTGAGAGAGTCTGTCTTACGAAAAATTTGCTGAAGCAATTATACCCGCAACAAAATGTAGGGGATATGATGAATGTATTTTATAATATCAGTTTGCGCTCCGCAGAAATCATCGAGATAGATTCAGGAATCCACTTATGCGAGGTTAGTGTAGACCTTGCTCTCGATACAGAGGGACATGTATGGATTATTGAGGTTAACGGAAAACCGCAAAAAAGCCTGTACGATGCTATAAGCTATAAGAAAAGGGCTGTTTATTCACGTCCGATAGAATACGGAAAGTATCTGCACAATCAATGATGGGTCGATAGACCAGTGTATGGGTATTGGCTTGGTTAGGTTCCGACCGGAGTAACAATTGCTCCGGTTCTTTCCGTGTCGGCAAAAAGGGGGACGTTTTTTGGGGTCACCAGAAAACCAGATTAACCTCAGTTTCTTTTTGAAATGTTGCTTGATAAAAATAGAGGGCTTGATCTCGCAATTTCACATTGTCTGGGCAATACAGAAGGCTTTGCTCGAACTTCAGGATACATAACATTCACGGGATCACCGCTATGAAAGGGATCGCGCTTGATCACTTGGCCCTTGTCATTAAATTCTCTATATTGAGGTTCAGGTTGAGGAATATTGGCTGCATTCTTATTAACAAATAATGCATGACCTAACTCATGAGCAAGCAAGTATGATATTCCTGCATTTGGATTTGATGTATTCAATGTGTTATCAAAAAATATGTTCACCCCAAGAAATGGACTTGCATTATTTGGGGTATAAATCCGACCAAATGTCACCCCATTTGCTTTTGATTCTTTAGTAAAAGAAAGATTCGTGTAGAAAATCAAAACCCCTTTGAGAAAGCCGCTTGTGACCCGCTCCAAGGAAGCTGTCCGACGCATTTGGTCTGAAATAGGTATTATTAATTGAGTTAACTCCTTTGGTCTTACTACTGTTCGAATCGAAGAAATCGAAAAGCGAATATTACAAGAAGCCCAAGTTCTATTTGCTAAAGCAACCTGTTCTCTAATTTGTTCTACAGAAACTTTGGCACCTCTAAAAACCCTTATGTGTATTGGGAGTACACGTACTTGCTTCGTCTTCATTTTGACCACCCTAAACACCTCCTCCACTTTATCTTATAAAATATGATTCTTGTGAATATTCGAATGTGCTAATGCTGTTACTAGCGTGCAATAAACAAAAAAGAGGCGCATCTCAACTTTTGTTGAAATGCGCCATGATATGTGCAATGCCTGATTTTGTTATTCAATCTTGGGAGGGCAAAAAGGGGGCGAAACCGGATTCTATACAAGAATCCAATTTCGCCCCCCATTATTAAACCCCTAAAAACCCCGCTGTTACGGGCTTTTCCCCATCAATAATGCGTTACGTACTGATCCCGTTCCCACTGGTGGATCTGGGTGCGGTACATGTCCCACTCGATTTCCTTCAGCTCATAGAAGTACGCGGTGGCGTGTTCGCCCAGCGCATTGACGATGATATCGTTGCGGATCATCTCGCCGAGGGCTTCCTTGAGATCCATCGGCAGGCTGGGAATACCCTGCTCCTCCCGCTCTTCGTCAGTCATGACGTAGATGTTCCGGTCCACAGGAGCCGGCAGGGAGGTCTTGTGGCGGATGCCGTCCAGACCGGCAGCCAGCATAACGGCCAGTGCCAGGTACGGATTAGCCGCGGGGTCCGGATTGCGGACCTCCACACGGGTGCTCAAGCCGCGGGATGCCGGGATACGGATCATCGGGCTGCGGTTGCTGGCGGACCAGGCCACATAACAAGGTGCTTCATAACCGGGCACCAGACGCTTGTACGAGTTGACTATCGGATTGGTGATAGCGGCCATTCCTTTGGCATGCTTCAGGATGCCGGCCATATAATAGCGGGCATCGATGCTCAGGCCCAGCTTGTCCTTTTCATCGTAGAAGGCATTCTCAGAGCCCTTAAACAGGGATTGATGGCAGTGCATACCGGAGCCGTTCACTCCAAAGAGAGGCTTAGGCATAAAGGTGGCATGCAGGCCGTGCTGACGGGCTACCGTTTTCACAACCAGCTTGAAGGTTTGAATCTGGTCAGCTGCCTTCAAGGCATCGGCGTATTTGAAGTCGATCTCATGCTGGCCGGGAGCCACCTCATGGTGGGATGCTTCGATTTCGAAGCCCATTTCCTCCAGAGTCAGGACGATCTCGCGACGGCAGTTTTCACCCAGATCCATCGGTGCCAGATCGAAATAACCGCCCTGGTCGTTCAGCTCTGTAGTGGGATTGCCCTTCTCGTCGGTTTTGAACAGGAAGAATTCCGGCTCAGGACCAACATTCATGGCGGTATACCCCATCTCCTCCGCTTCCTTCAGCATACGCTTGAGGATCCCGCGGGGGTCACCGGGAAACGGACGGCCGTCCGGCAGATAGATGTCGCAGATCAGCCGTGCGATCCGGTCCTCGGCCACCCAAGGGAAAACCACCCAGGTGCTCAGATCCGGGTACAGGTACATGTCGGACTCTTCAATCCGCACGTAACCTTCAATGGAGGAGCCGTCAAACATCATCTTGTTGTCAAGCGCTTTCTCAAGCTGGCTTAACGGAATTTCCACGTTCTTGATGACGCCGAGAAGATCGGTAAACTGCAGCCGGATAAACCGGACATTCTGTTCCTTGGCAATGCGAAGAATGTCTTCTTTCGTGTAATTGGAATACACTCGAGTTCTCCTCCCTTATGTACAATATGGCTGAATCAATGAAAGAAGCGGGACAGCTCACCCTGAATCATGGATACCTGGCCGGGACGTTTGCCGCCGGTCATCAGCTGCTGCTTGAGCATCTTGTGAAGCTGGGAATCCGTGAGCTCCTTGCGCTTCACTTCCGTTTGCTCGTTTAATACGGTGGCTTCCTCGGAGGTTTGGTCCACAGGCAGAAGAACCTGCTTAATCCCCGCGATGTTAACACCCTTCTCAATCAAATCCTTAATCTGCAGTAGACGCTCCACATCATTAAAAGAATACAACCGCTGGTTGCCGCCTGTACGGGCCGGCATAACCAGTTCGTGCTGCTCGTAATAACGGATTTGGCGAGCGGTTAAATCCGTCAGTTTCATCACGATACCAATGGGGAAAAGCGCCATATTCCTGCGGATGTCATCACTCATACCTTATCACCCCTGTGACACTTTATGTTATGATCGTATCACTATAACAAGAACTTGTCAAGTTGTGTTAGGTTTAATTACAATGGTTAATCCAGTTGAAGCAGGCCCTTTTCCGCCATATTCTGCAGAGCGCAGAGCACACCCAGTTTAGCATGGGAATAGGTAAGCCCCCCCTGCATATAGGCGATATAAGGCTCGCGGATCGGCGCATCCGCTGACAGCTCGAGGCTGCCTCCTTGGATGAAGGTTCCGGCGGCCATAATCACGGGATGCTCGTAACCAGGCATATCCCACGGCTCCGGCACCACGTGGGCGTCGACGGCAGAAGCTTTCTGAATCCCCTGAACAAAAGCAACCAAATGCTCTGCACCGGTAAACCGGATGGCTTGAATCAGGTCCGTCCGGGTATCCTGCCAGCGGGGATGGGTATCAAAGCCCAAGTCCTCAAAAACAGCCGAAGCGAACACGCTGCCCTTGATGGCTTGTCCCGTGGTGTGAGGCGCCAAAAACAGCCCCTGATACATGCCGCGCAATGTCCCCAGAGTAGCGCCAACCTCACCGCCAATCCCCGGCGCCGTTAAACGGAAAGCCGCTTTCTCCACCAGGTCAGCCCGTCCTACAATGTATCCCCCGCCGGATGCAACACCCCCGCCGGGATTTTTGATTAAGGAGCCGGCCATAAGATCCACACCTGCTTGGGTGGGCTCCAGGCGCTCCGTGAATTCGCCGTAGCAATTATCTACGAACACAATAATTCCGGGATAAAGGTTCTTTACGAACCGCACCATTTCCCCGATTTCCTCCACGGTGAAGGCCGGCCGCCAGTCATAACCGCGGGAGCGTTGGATGCCCACCATGGTGGTCCGAGAGGTCAAGCGTTCCCGGATGCCGTCCCAGTCCGGTTTCCCGGCAGCAGTCAAAGCCACCTCGCCGTAATGGATGCCGTAATCCTGCAGGGATCCTGTCCCATCCCCCGGTTTGCCGATTACTTTATGGAGGGTATCATAAGGGCGTCCGGTAATATAAACCAGCTCATCCCCGGGACGCAGGCACCCGAACAGTGCCGTGGAGATGGTATGGGTTCCGGACACAAAATGGGGCCGGACCAGTCCGGCCTCCGCCCCGAAAATATCCGCGTACACCAGGTCCAGCACCTCCCGGCCACGGTCATTGTACCCATAGCCGGTGGAGCCTGCAAAGTGGAAATCACTGACCTGATGCTTTTGGAAAGCTTCGATCACCTTCCACTGGTTTTCATCAATCAAACTGTCGATTTCCTTCAGCTTTGCTTCCGCCTTGATTTCTGCCTGTTGTGCCGCTTTGGTGATCGTCTCTTTGAAATTCATCCTTCGATTTGCTCTCCCTTGTCTATATCCCCTGTATTCACTTCGCAACCGGCCAGCAAGTAGCCGAATTTCTCATAATCCTGGGCATTCACATCCACGGAAATGACCATGTCCTCTCCGTCCACTTCCGTCTCCACTACCGTTCCCAAACGGTAAGCCAGGGAAATCTTGTCCCCCTGCACCGCGGGAATCCGGAAGGAATGGAGGCCGCCTGCCATTTTATCCTGGATCAGCAGCTTAAGCCGCTCCAGGTCACCCTGATTGTAAGCGGAAAGCCGGATGAAATCTCCCTCTCCCGGAGTCAAAAGCTCCACCTGGCCCGGCTGGCACAGATCGATTTTGTTGAAGACGGTGATCATTTCCTTGCCGCGGGCTCCCAGCTCCTCGAGAACCTCCAGCACCACCTTCATCTGCTCCTCACGCATATCAATGGCACTGTCTACCACGTGAAGAATGAGATCAGCCTCATTGGCTTCCTCCAGTGTTGCACGGAAGGCAGCCACCAGATCATGGGGCAGATTCTGGATGAAGCCGACGGTGTCGGTTATCACCACTTCCTTGCCGTTAGGCAGCTCCAGCGTCCTTGAGGTGGGATCCAGCGTAGCAAACAGCTGATTCTCCACCAGCACATCGGCGGCAGTCAGCTGGCGCAGCAGAGTGGATTTGCCCGCATTGGTGTAACCCACCAGTGCTACCTGGTACACGCCGGACTTGCGTCTGCGCTCCCGGTGCAGCTTACGGTGTTTGGTGACCTCCTCCAGCTGGCGCTTCAGCTCCCCGATCCGGTTGCGGATATGGCGCCGGTCGGTTTCCAGCTTGGTTTCACCGGGACCTCTGGTACCGATGCCGCCGCCCAGACGGGAGAGGTTCTTGCCGTGTCCCACCAGCCGCGGCAAGAGATAGCTGTGCTGGGCCAGCTCCACCTGGAGAATGCCCTCCCGGGTTTTCGCCCGCCCGGCGAAAATATCCAGAATCAACTGGGTCCGGTCAATAATTTTCACATCCAGCGCTTCCTCCAGATTCCGCACCTGGATGCCGGAGAGCTCCTGGTCAAAAATCGCCGTTTGCGCATCCAGCTCACGGAGCCTCTCCTTCAGCTCCTCCACCTTGCCCTTGCCGATCAGCCATTTGGAATCGGCCTGATCCCGGCTTTGCTTCATGGTTTCCATAACTGTAACTCCGGCCGTTTCGGCCAGGCGGACCAATTCCTGCAGGGAGTATTCCGCCAGCTCGGCGTTGGCTCCCCGCTCCTTCAACACCAAGCTAACCAGAACAGCCCGTTCCTGAGCTTGCTGTGTATTATCCTGCGATGTCGGTTTCATCTATTGCATCGACTCCTTTTGCCGTGTCCATTCTACACACTATATTTTTTACTTTTGGGCGCCTGCTTTGTCCCACTTCAGGTCCTCCGGACGGATGGTCATCAGCTCCGACCGGGAGGGCGGTCCCTGATTCTGCTGCAGAATCCGCACCGCCTGGTAGCGCATCGCCTTCTCGATGGTATTGCGGACGTACCGGGCATTGCTGAATCCGTCCTCCTGCCGAAGCTTCTCGGTGACCAGATGCTGGCGCAGCTTCATCTCCGTCTGGGGCAAAAGCGCATATTGGCGCTCCTTCACCATCAGCTCGGCAATCTGCATCAGCTGGTCCACGGAATAATCGGCGAAATCCACCTGGATGGGAAAACGCGACGGCAGACCTGGATTCGTCTTCAGGAAGAACTCCATCTCCTCCTGATAGCCTGCCAGAATCAGCACAAACTGATTCTTATAATCCTCCATCGCCTTCACCAGCGTGTCGATGGCTTCCTTGCCAAAGTCCTTCTCACCGCCCCGGGCCAGGCTGTACGCCTCATCGATGAACAGAATCCCGCCCAAGGCCTTTTTAATCAGTTCCCTGGTTTTTAAAGCGGTATGCCCAATATATTCACCCACCAGGTCCGCCCGTTCCACCTCGATCAGATGTCCCTTGGACAGGATCCCCATCTCCTGGAACAGCTTGGCGATCAGACGGGCCACGGTGGTTTTGCCAGTTCCCGGATTCCCCTTGAACACCATATGGTACACGTGGGTATTGGCGACTAACCCGGCCTCTGCCCGGTATTGACTGACCTGCAGCATGGCGTATACCTCGTACACCAGCTCCTTCACATTGTCCAGTCCGATCATCTGGTTCAGCTCCCGGAACACATTGGCATATGGTGTGCCGGGCTCCAGGAATTTATTGCCGAAGGGAATGCCGCTCCCGTTCTCCACAGGCTGGGCAGCCGGTTCATCCTTGCGGAACACCACACTGATCTGGCGGGAAGCCCGGACGCTCTCCAACGAATCTCCCGGAATACTGCGAACGCTCATGTCCACTCCCCCAATTTGCCGACGTCCTTAGAGACCATTATATTCGCCTGGCAGATTGTCCAATACCGTCTAAGGCGGACAGGATTGGAAGGTTGAACCATGAAGTGCGTCCGCCTTTATTGTACACAATTCTCCGCTTAAAAAGAAACGGAAAGAATGGCAGAAAAAAAACACGCCGTAAGCCGGGTCAGCCCAGGCTTAGGCGTGTTTGTTTTTTGAGGTCATGCGCCGTTACAGCCGAAGACCTGCCTTACAGCTTGCTGACATTCTCGGCTTGCGGACCGCGGTTGCCTTGCACCACTGTGAAGCTGACCTTCTGGCCTTCGTCCAGAGACTTGAAGCCTTCACCGGTGATGGCGCTGTAGTGGACGAAAACATCGCCGCCTTCGTCGGAAGTAATAAACCCGTAACCTTTTTCTGCGTTAAACCACTTTACTGTTCCTGTTTGCATCCTGGTAACAAACCTCCATAGTTTCAATCCACGGCCATCTTGGACCGTGTTGAAGAAAAATAGCTTGCGTTGTTTAGTATAGGCGAAAGAAAGGAGAAATATTCTTGTTTCATCCCTAAAATCATTCGAAGCCCCACGTTGCTTTGAGGGGGTCGTGTGTTTAGGGCATTTGGCTGAAGGGTAAAACCTTTTTGCGTCGCAGGCAGGTTCATAAACCTTGTTCATTTAGGCAAACTGATGTTGGACCATGTATTTTTGAAACCAGCGTTGAAAGGAGAATGAAATCATGTCAACCAATACTCAGGACACCCAAAAGAAAACATTCCCGCCCCAGCACCAGGACAGGCAGCCGGGTTTGGAATCGGAGATGAATCCCCTTCCCGCATTCGAAGATAACAAGTATAAGGCAGCAGGCAAGCTCACCGGCAAGGCTGCCATTATTACCGGCGGTGACAGCGGCATTGGCCGTGCGGTCGCCATCCATTTCGCCAAGGAAGGCGCCGATGTGGTGGTGGCGTATCTGAATGAGCATCAGGACGCTGAGGAGACCAAACGGCAGGTAGAGCAGGAAGGCCGCAAATGCTTCTTGTGGAGCGGTGATCTGGGACAGGAGAAGGCCTGCCAGGAGCTTACGGACTTCGCTATGAAGCAGCTGGGCAAGCTCGATATCCTGGTGAATAACGCAGCCGAGCAGCATCCTCAAACCACCCTGGAGGATATCACCGCCGAGCAGCTGGAGAAGACCTTCCGGACCAACGTCTTTGCGTTCTTCTATCTGACCAAAGCAGTGGCGCCGCATCTGCCCGCGGGTTCCTCCATCATCAATACAGCATCGATTACCGCCTATAAAGGCAACAAGGACCTGCTGGACTATTCCGCCACCAAGGGGGCCATCGTGACCTTCACCCGTTCTCTGTCGGCACAGCTGATTGAGAAGGGCATCCGGGTCAATGCGGTTGCACCAGGCCCCATATGGACGCCTCTAATCCCTTCCACCTTCGACGAAAAGAAGGTATCGGAGTTCGGCAGCAATACCCCGATGAAACGGGCCGGACAGCCGGAGGAGCTGGCACCGGGGTATGTATACCTGGCCAGCGGCGACTCCTCTTATGTCACCGGACAGGTTCTGCACATCAACGGCGGCACTGTGATTAACGGCTAAGACGGCGCAAGCACACAACAGCGAACGGGCCCCCATTAAAGGGAGCCCGTTCTTTTTGGTGCAGGACAAGGAGGTTTGCTCACGTCTCAAAAAATTCCTTTACCTTGCAGATTACATCCGACGCTTCCTCTTCCAGACACAGCAAGTGCCTGGAACGGGGAAAGTAAGCCGTTTCCGCCACACAGGGCAACCGTTTGGAGAGATAACGGGCACTGACCGGATGCACGATAGGATCCCGCAGACCCTGCACCACCAAGGCAGGCGCCGCCACTCGGCTGATATCCGGACGCACACGGTGTACAAGCCGCATAAATTGCAGCACGGCTTTCGCCGGAGTCTGCTTCAGCTTGAACTGGAGGACACTCCGCTCTTCATGGCGGATGTGCCACATGTTCCGGACCATCCGACCGGGGCTTACATAGATGGCCGCGGCGCTCAGCAAAGCCAGCTTGCGGACCGGATACCGGGCAGCCAAATGGATGCCCAGCATGCCTCCCATGGAAAAACCGGCAAGATCAAAAGCGCCGTACTCCTGCCCCAGCTGCTCCGCCTCCCGGCACGCCGCCTCCAGCCACATATCGCAGGTGGTGTCACAGAGTCCCGCAAGTCCCTCGTCATGTCCCGGAAGCCGGGGAACCCGGCAATACCAGCCTGCCTCCTCCAGCGCCCTCGCCAACGGCTCCACCTCATAAGGACCTCCGGTAAAGCCGTGCAAGAGCAAACAAACCCTATTGCCTGTCTGCTTCATCAACCATGATTCACCTCCATGGAAAAGGAGCAGCCTGCTTATTGACGGCTGTGGAAATAGCCCCAATGTTTGCCGGAAAGCTTCAGGAGCGGAAACCGCCCCTCCCGGTACATCTCCATCACCTTGTTGGCCTCGGCCCATGCCATATCGAAATCCTCACGGGTAATAATCCCCTTCTTCAAGGCATCCTCCAGCTCCTCCGCATCCAGCAGGAACAGCTCGCCTCCGGGAAGGATCACCACATCCAGATACAAATCGTCAAACCACGGTACACCTCTGTCCGTTACACCCTGCACCTTGCAGATATCGATGTAATACTGGACCACCTGACCCTTGTCATTAAACATAGAGGTCATAATGTAATGGGCGCCCTTCTGGAAATGCTGAAGCCACTCATACCCGGCATCCGCGACGCAATATCGTTTGCCGTCGTATTCCTTCCACAACGGATCCCGCACCTGCTTGATCTGATACAGCACCACATAGCCTTGAAACTCCGGTTCATGCAGCGTGCGGACCTGGAATTTCTTCTCTGTTACCCTTCTCCAATTAGCCCGGTCAGAATATTTACGTTTCACAGGCGTTATTCCCTTCAGTCTTAGTAGTCGTGCATCCTGCAGTGTGCTTTTTATTCTTCTGTAATCTGAATGGAATCGATGGTAACCTTCTCCGTGGGCGTTTCCGCGTTGCCGTTAAGAGGATTGGTTTTCACCGGTGTTTTGGCGATGCTTGTTACGGTGGTGTCCATTCCCTCAATCACTATTCCGAAAACCGTGTAATCCGGCTTGGCATTCAAGT
>JAEWAA010000193.1 GCA_023391955.1 Bacillota bacterium
CTTTTGTTACAAGTTCACCTGTTTGTCAAGAAGCTTTGCAAAACCCCTGAAAAATCTGAGAAAAATGATTGATTTTCCAAACGGCCCGCCCCATAATGAAACCCGGAACAGGATGAAACAGGAGGAAGAGCAATGACGTTTATTGAGACTAGAATCAAGGATCTTCATGCGCATTTTCCCAAACTGCACGCCCCGCAGGATCTGGATGCATTCTGGACGGATGTGCTGGCGGAAACAAGGGAGAAGCCATTGTCCGGCACCCGTCAAGCGATGGATACCCCGCTTCAGGGAGTAGCTGCTTACGATGTCGTTTACCAGGGGATTGACGGCACCCCTATTCACGGGATTTATCTGGTGCCTGAATTCATGGGGAAGGACCAGTATCCCTGTGTCGTGTATTACCACGGTTATACCGGCAGCCGCGGCATGCCCGAGCATTTCGCCCATTATCTGTTGGCGGGGCTGGCGGTATTTTCTATTGATATCCGCGGCCAAGGCGGTGAAACCGGCGATCTGGCGCCCCTTGAAGGCGGCAAAACCAGAGGCTGGGTGACCCGCGGCATCACCGATCCCCACAAAAGCTACTACAAATCCTATATTACCGATGCCATCCGTGCGGTGGATTGGGTGCTGGAGCAGCCGGAAGTTGATCCTGCCCATGTCGGGGTAGCCGGAGGAAGCCAAGGCGGTGGCCTTGCTCTTATCGTCAGCGCCGTGGGCTGCAGGCATAGCTTTGCCGTGGCGGATATCCCGAATTTATGCTATCTGGATTGGTCCGTCTTCAACACCACCGGCTCCTTGACAGAGGTGGCGGACTACATCGGGCGTTATCCCGAGCAGATGGAGACGGCGCTTAATACCCTCAGCTACTTCGACAATGCGGTGCTGGCTGACCGCATCCGCATTCCCGTGCTGGTGAGTGTCGGACTGAAGGATACCGTTTGTCCGCCCGAAGCGGTATTTGCCGCCTATAACCGTATTGAGTCGGAGAAGCAGATCGAAATTTTCCCGTCCCACGGACATGCCACGGGCCCGAAGCATGTGCGCACGGTGCTGGAGTTTATCCGCAAGCAGGTATTTTGATGAAAAGGGCCGTTGGCTGCTGAAGCAGCCGTTCTATGGCTAAACGCACCGCCGGAAGATGGTTTCCGGCGGTATTTTGCATGCTGCCGGTTACACCGCGCAGAGGAAGATTCAGGAAAAAACAAAAAATTGTATAGAAAAACCTAAAGATTTTTAAGGCTTGCACAGGAACGATACCATTACACTGGAAGCAGCCCGTGGGAAGCTTTTAGCAAAAATGTAAGCGGTTTATCTCAATAGTCGTTTCCTGTCTGCCCAAATGCTCCACACCAAATCCCCCGAGGAGGAAATTGATGTAATGAGGAAAATGGGTTTATTTGCTTTGTCCCTGGCGGTGCTCCTGGCTACGATGCTGATCAATGTGGGCCAGGGGACTAATGTCGCCTATGCGGATGCATCCGCGCATTATCTGAACCCGCTCATGAAAGGCGCCGATCCCACCATCGAACGGCAGGACGACGGATACTATTATTCGGCAGCCGGCGACGGCAATGTGGTATTGAAGCGGCATGAAACCATTCTCGGTGTGTCCACCGCGAAGAGCAAGGAGGTGTGGAAGCGGCCGGACAACCTGGAATTTATCTGGGGGCCGGATGCCCACCGGATTGACGGCAAATGGTACATCTATTTCGCTTCCGGTCCGAAGGTGAGCGATGAAGCGGGGCGTTTTGCCTATGGCCACCCCAGCTCCTATGTGCTGGAGAACAGCTCGCCCGATCCCTTCGAGGGGACCTGGGAGCTGAAGGGGTCCTATGATAACGGGGACGGGCTTACTCCCCAAGCGGGGCTGCTGAATACCCAAAGCTACGGACTGCCTCTTGGTTTTGTCACCATCAATGGGCAGAGATACATGAGCTACACCAAATATTTCTATTACACCGACCCCACAACCGGAAATGTAAGATTTGATGAATGCCCCACCATTGTCAAGATGAAAAACCCGTGGACACTGGAGGGGGAAGAGATTACGCTGGCCCGGCCCACCTATGACTGGGAGAAGTACGTGGATAATGTGAATGAGGGCGCAGCCGTGGTGGAACGCAACGGGAAGGTTTTCTTTGCCTACTCCGCCAGCAGCTACACCCATGACAACTACGCTGTTGGCCTGTCCTGGGCGGATCTGACTCAGGATGTGGAGAAGGAATCGTCATGGATCAAACATCCCGTGCCGATTATGAAGCGTTCGGATGAAAACGGTTCCTATTCCACCGGCTCGCCGTTATTCCTGAAATCTGAGGACGGTACAGAGGACTGGAATACATACCATGGCATACCGACTCATAGTCAAGGCGGCAAAAACAGAGAGGTTCGCGCCCAACGGATCAATTGGGACGACAATGACTTCATCAATCTGGGTATCCCCTCCAACCCCGGCACCGTGCTGAGCCGCCCGTCCGGAGAGGAAAACAGCGAAATTTATGAAGCGGAGGATGCGGTATTATCAGGGGCGGCAAGAGCTACCATGAACAGCATCTATGCTTCATCCGGCCGTTACGCCCGCTACAGCAACGGCAGTGCCAGCGATTATACGGAGTTTACCATCAACACGGATGCTGGCGGGACCTATTCCCTGGACCTCCGGTACAACAACAATACGGCAGACCCGGTTACCATGACCCTGGGCGTGAACGGACAGGCTCCTGAGCCGCTTGTTTTCCCGTCCAATGCCGGACCGGAGAACAAGCTGAACTTCTATATGAAAACCGTTCACAACATGCAACTGAACAGCGGCAGCAACACCGTGCGTCTTTCCGGTAAAAGCGCGTTGGGGCTGGATGCCATCATTGTCAAAAAAAGCGTCTTGTATGAAGCGGAGAACGCAGCGCTGTCAGGCGGTGCGGCAGTGGCCCAAGCTAATCCCGGCTACAGCGGTTCAGGCTATGCCGGAGGCTTCACCGGGTCTGACGCAGCGGTCAGCTTCGCGGTAGACGCCCCCCATGCGGGCAGCTATTCGGTTAATCTGGCTTACGGCGCAGGAACGGAAAACGATGGAACCCTGACGATGTATGTGAATGGCGTCAGGATTAAACAGACTAATTTCTACGGCTTGAAGCAATGGGACAAGTGGGCCGACCGGTATGACAATGTCTTTTTGAAAGAAGGAAGCAATGTTATTACCTACAAACGCGACAGCGGTGATACAGCCAATGTGAATCTGGATTATATCACCGTAACCGAAGCGGCCACCTGGACATATGAGGCGGAATCCTCCATAACCGCAGGAGGAGCCGGAAGCGTTCAGGATCAGGATGGGAATACGGGAACGGGGTATGTGAGCGGCTTGACCCAAGTAAATTCGTCCGTGGAATTCCCGGTGAATGTGGAATATGCGGCTTCCTATGATCTTAAGCTGCGGTATGCCACAGAGACAGGCAGCAAAACCTTGGCAGTAGAGGTGAACGGCTTGCCTGTGCAGGAGGTGGTTCTCCCTCATTCCGGTGGGGCTGAGGTGTGGAAGGAGCAGGTGATAACCGTCCCTCTGAACAAGGGCAAAAACAGCATCACCTATAAGAATACAGATGGAGATTCCGGTGTTATCCGCATTGATAATGTCCATCTGAACAAACGCACTCCCTGGAAGTATCAGGCGGAGACGGCAACTCTCACAGGCACACCGGGGATCGGACGGGACCGTCTGTGGTTTGAGGGCAACGGTTATGCCGGCTTATTCCAGAAAAAAGGGGATGCGGTCAGCTTTGAGGTGAATGTCCCTTATACGGCGGAATATACCTCCACCCTGCGGTATTCGGGTGTTCAGTCGACTAACCGGACCATGAGCATGTATGTGAACGGCCAACGGATCAAGCAGGTTTCCTTGCCGCCTACAGCCAATTGGGACACCTGGGCCGACGCCACCGAGACGGTCAGGCTGCAGGCCGGGAAGAACAGCATTGAATTCCGCCGTGAGGAGGGGGATACCGGACAGCTGAACATGGACAGCCTGACCCTGGATAAATTCAGCGGGGGATTCATGAATACGGCGGCCAAGGAGCTTAACCCCGAGAAGATGGTGAAAATCCAGCCGAAGCACAGCGGCAAGGCGCTGAGTGTAGCAGGCGAAAAGTACAATCAGGGCGCTGCCGTCATCCAATTTTCCAATGGGGAAACCAACAGCCAGCTGATGCGGTTCGTGGATCTGGGAACAGGCTATTACCGGATTCTGATCATGCGTGGCGCGCGTTTCCTCGATATCAAGCCTGGTTCGGCAACCCAGGAGCTGATTCTGAATGATACGATTGAAACGGCCCCCACCCCCTCGGAAACGGAGCAGTGGCGTCTGGAGAAGGACGGTGATTATTACAAAATCATCAACAAAAGCAATGGCAAGGTGATTACGGTCAATGATG
>JAEWAA010000020.1 GCA_023391955.1 Bacillota bacterium
ATGGAATTGGTTGCGTTGCCCTCCGCTGACAACCGGGGCATCATGTTCCCGTATGTGAAGGCAGGCAGCAAAACCGCCGAAGGAAATCCCATCGGTAATGATGTTACCGCTGATCCGGCCATCCGCAAAGCCATCAACACCGCTTTGGACCGGAAGGCGCTGGTGCAGGGGGTTCTGGAGGGTCATGGCACCCCGGCCTATACGTTAAATGACGGGCTGCCCTGGTTCAATCCGGAAGCGGTGATCAAGGATGCGGATATGGAAGGGGCCAAGAAGCTGCTCGCCGATAACGGCTGGGCGGACGCAGATAAGGATGGCATTTTGGAAAAGGGCACTCTTAAGGCCCAGTTTAATCTGCTTTATCCGTCCAATGACGTAACCCGCCAATCCCTTGCCATTGCGGCTGCAGATATGCTGAAGCCCTTGGGGATTCAGGTGAAGGTGGAAGGCAAAAGCTGGGATGACATCGGCAAGCAGATGCATGCCAACGCAGTGCTTCTGGGCTGGGGCAGCCACGACCCGCTGGAGATGTACAAT
Source organism: Bacillota bacterium (assembly GCA_023391955.1). Classification (GTDB taxonomy): domain Bacteria; phylum Bacillota; class Bacilli; order Paenibacillales; family NBRC-103111; genus Paenibacillus_AR. Next base: position 538 of record JAEWAA010000020.1, read on the forward strand.
GTGTACAGCGCCAAGTTTGGCGGCGTGGAATATTACAATCCCGGCTTTTACAATAATCCCAAGGTCGAAGAGTATATGACCCGGGCCCTGCGCGCCACCAATGAAAAGGATGCATGGGAATTTTGGAAAAAAACGCAATGGGACGGCACCACGGGCTTAAGCGCCAAGGGTGACGCACCTTGGGCATGGCTGGTGAACCTGGATCACATCTACCTGGTGAAGCCGGGTCTGGATATCGGGCAGCAGAAAGTCCATCCCCACGGACATGGCTGGCCGGTCACCGACAATATTGAGGAGTGGCGATGGAAACCGTAAAGCAGCATTCTTTTGGGACAAAGGGCAGGGGGAAAGCGGTGCTGACCTTTTTGGGTAGGAAATGCATAGGGCTTGTCCTTCTGCTTCTGGCCGTCAGCGGTGTGTCGTTTGCGCTGGTTCATTATTCGCCCATTGACCCCATCCAGGCGTATGTAGGGGCAGATATGATGAAGGTCAGCCCGGAGCAGCGGCAGGCGATCGTGGATTATTGGGGGCTGGATAAGCCCGCGCTGGCCCAATATTGGAGCTGGCTCAGCGCATTGGTGAGCGGCGATTGGGGAACCTCCATGATTTACCGCCAGCCTGTGCTGGAGGTAATCGGGGAACGGTTCGCCGCCTCCTTGGCGCTGATGGGCGCCGCATGGGTGCTGTCCGGCATCATCGGTTTTGTCTGCGGGGTGACAGCGGCCATGAACCGGAATTCCTGGATGGACAGGCTGGTGCGCTGGTACTGCTACATTCTTTCCTCCACTCCAACCTTCTGGGTGGGACTGCTGTTGATGCTGGTTTTTGCCGTTTGGCTGGGCTGGCTGCCAGTGGGCTTGTCGGTTCCGGCGGGGGTTACTGCGGATGAGGTTCATCTGGTTGACCGCATCCGGCACATGCTGCTGCCCGTCCTGACCCTCAGCGTGACAGGAATTGCGGCTATTGCTCTGCATACTCGGGAAAAGCTGCTGGATGTGATGGATTCGGAATATTGGCTGTTTGCCAAAGCGAGAGGGGAGCAGGGATGGACCATCTTCCGCCGCCATGGTCTGCGGAATGTGGCCCTCCCGGCCATTACCCTGCAATTCGCCTCCTTCAGCGAGCTGTTCGGCGGAGCCGTGTTGGCGGAGCAGGTGTTTTCCTATCCAGGCTTGGGCCAAGCTGCTGTGGAAGCGGGGCTCCGCGGGGACGTGCCGCTTTTATTGGGCGTGGTTCTGTGCAGCGCGGTGTTTGTGTTTACCGGCAATACCATGGCGGATATAAGCTACCGTTTGATTGATCCCAGAGTGAAAGCGGGTGCCCGCCCATGAGAAAACGGGTGCATTACCGGCAGCGTTTGTGGATCACCTCAGCAGCGGCGGTCCTCCTACTATTCATACTTTATTTCATTGCCTATGGCATGGATCCCTCCGGTCTGACGGCTAATCTCAATCAGCGCAACCTGGGCCCTTCTTGGTCCCATCCCTTCGGAACAGACTGGCTGGGCCGGGATATGCTGACACGCACCATCAAGGGGCTGGCGTTAAGCCTGAAGGTCGGTGTGGCCGCCGGGGCCTCCAGCGTGGTGATCGCCGGTATTCTGGGACTTGCTGCCGCCGCTATGGGGAATGTGGTGGACCGGGTGGTGGCCTGGATTACCGATCTGTTCTTAAGTGTTCCGCATCTGGTGACCCTGCTCCTCATCGCCTTTGTGCTGGGGGGCGGTGCCAAGGGGATCATAATCGGGGTGGCCCTGACCCACTGGCCCAGCCTGTCCCGGGTGATCCGCGGGGAGGTGCTTCAGCTCCGGACGGCGCCATATGTGGCCATGTCTCGGAACTTCGGCAAGTCCCGCTGGTGGATTGCAATCCGGCATATTACACCTCATCTGCTGCCTCAGCTGTTGGTGGGATTGATTCTGGTGGTGCCCCATGCCATTCTGCATGAGGCATCCATCACCTTCATCGGCATGGGACTGTCCCCTCACGAACCGGCCATCGGCATCATTTTATCGGAATCCATGCGTTATCTGTCCTCCGGGCTGTGGTGGCTGGCGTTGTTTCCGGGTTTATGCCTGCTGGTCTTGGTCCGCACCTTTGCCGTGCTTGGCGAAAATCTAAAGCAATGGGTAGACCCGCGTCACGCCCATGAGGAATAAAAAATCATCAGGAGGAGGTGCGGCGATGCTGGATATCCAGGAGCTGTCGATCCGGTTCAGTCGGTTTCACCGGGGGATGAAGCAGGTGCAGACAGAGGTGCTGCACCATCTTTCCCTCTCGATCCACGCAGGGGAGATTGTGGCTGTAGTGGGGTCCAGCGGCTCAGGCAAAAGCCTGCTGGCCCATGCCATTCTGGGTATCCTGCCCGGTAATGCCCGGGTCAGCGGCCATATGGAGTTTATGGGCGAAGCGCTGACTCCCGAACGGCAAAAACGGCTGCGCGGCAGGGACATTGCCCTGATCCCGCAATCCGTCCAATATCTGGACCCGCTTATGTCCGTGGGGGAGCAAGTACGGCAGGCAGTCCGACAAGGCGATCCGGTGGAAAAGCAGCAGGAGGCCTTCCGCAAATTCAATCTGGCCCAGAAGGTGGCGGATTTTTTCCCGTTCCAGCTGTCAGGGGGGATGTTGCGGAAGGTTCTGGTGTCCACCGCCACGGTTAGCGGAGCCAGGCTGTTTATTGCCGATGAGCCTACCCCCGGTCTGGATGGACCTGCAATGAAGGAGACGCTGGGCCGCTTCCGGCTGCTGGCGGAGGAGGGTGGGGCGGTGATGCTGATCACCCATGATATTGAAGCTGCCCTTACCGTCGCCGACCGGGTGGCCGTTCTGTATGCCGGTACGATTGTGGAGATCGCCTGCCGCAGCGACTTCGCCGATCATGGGGCCGGCTTGCGGCACCCTTACACCAAGGCTTTGTGGTCGGCTCTGCCCTCCCAGCAATATACCGCCACGGCCGGCGCCCAACCCCTGCATGGTGAGCAGCCCGAGGGCTGCGCCTTCGCATCACGCTGTCAAGCGGCAACAAAGGAGTGCCGGGTTCAACTTCCCGATCTCCGCGGAGTAAGAAACGGAAAAACGAGGTGTTTGCATGCCACTTGAGGGAATCGGACTTGGATACCGCTACACCAAAGAACACTGGATATTCCGCAAGCTGGACATCCGGATCGAACCAGGCGAGGTTGTGGGGCTGGTTGGCCCTAGCGGCTGCGGCAAATCCACACTGGGCAAGCTGCTGGCCGGTCATCAGACTCCCCGGGAGGGAAATATCCTCTTAAACGGCGCACCTGCCCAGGCAGCCAAAGGGACGCCCAATCCGGTGCAGCTTGTGCTTCAGCATCCGGAGCAGGCGGTGAATCCCAAGTGGAAGCTGGGACGTACCCTGGAGGAGGCCGGAATGGCGGATAAGGCCTTGCTTAGAGAGCTTGCTGTGGAGGATGCGTGGCTGAACCGGTACCCCAATGAGCTGTCGGGGGGAGAGCTCCAGCGGATTTGTGTTGCCAGAGCTCTTGGCGCGGGACCGCGTTATCTGATTGCCGACGAAATGACCACCATGCTGGATGCCATTACCCAAGCACAGATATGGTATACTGTCCTTCAATGGGCCAAGCAGTCCAGGGCGGGCATTCTGGCGGTCACCCATGACGCGGCTCTGGCCGGACGGTTATGCGGCAGAATCCTGAACTGGCAGGAGCTGGCCGGATAAAGGGCAGGACAGGAAGGAGAACGGCATGTTTGCAGGTAAAAAAGTCATCATGTTTGATCTGGACGGCACTCTGGTGGATTCGGTAGGAGTGTGGAACGAAGTAGACCGGCTGGTCATCCGGAAAATCGGCGGCACCGAGCCGGCGGAGACAGAAATTCAGAAGCAGCGGGACGCGGTGATACGTCTTAATAGCAAGGCGGAGCATCCCTATCTGGAATACTGCCGGTATTTGAAGGACGCGTACAACCCCTCCTGCACCGCAGAGGAGGTACTGAAGCTGCGGTATGACATAGCCGACGAATACCTGGCGAATACCATTGACTACAAACCCGGAGCGGAAAAGGTGCTGCACAAGCTGAAGGCACACGGGTTTGTGATGGCGGTGGCTACCGCTACCAGACGGAAAAACCTGGATATCTATCTGACGGTAAACCGGAATATTATGGGCAAGGCCAAGCTGGACGAATGCTTTTCTATCCTCTACACACGGGAGGATACCAAGGAAATCAAGCCCAATCCGGAGGTGTACCTGCGGATTATGAGGGAGCTGGATGCAGCGCCCTCGGAATGCCTGATTTTTGAGGATTCCCTGGTGGGCGTGGAAGCGGCGCATCATGCGGGGATACAGGCAGTGGCGATGTATGATAAATATTCCGACGGTGAACGGGAAGAAATCAACGCTTTGGCGGATTACCGGTTTAACAGCTACGACGAGGTGCTGGCTGCGATTGAAGCGGAATTTGAACATTGGTAAAACTGACACCAACCTTCCGCAATTTGTTATTGCTTGTTCCGGTGTTTATGCATTATACTAAACCCTGTCCATGTGTTCATAATGAAATTAAGATAGCCTCATCATACTGAAGATGAGGTAGAGGTCGCGGATTTGAAGAGTACATCAGGGGAGACGTTGAAGAGCCGTCTATGATCCTGCTGGAAAGGCATATCCGCCGAAGCCCGAGCTGCTGCTCCTCTTAGCGGCGCGGACTGGGGCCGTTTCCGAAAGGGACGGAACTGTCACTTGTAACGGAACGGAAGCCGCAGGGCTTATCGTCCGGCACTCGTGTTGCGCTATCTTGACAGGGAGTATGATGCGGCAGCCATAGGCTCACTTATGGAACCGCTGCATTCGCCGGCGGTTTTTTGCGTTTGGATTGCGTAACCGGCAGCCAGCACTTCAGGCACTCCCGTTCATGAACTCCATGACAACCACTACGAAGGGGTGTCCCTATTCATGCACAAGCAGCAAGTGAATCAAGCAGTGCCGTCCGGCGGCAGTACCAACGGTCAGACACTGCGCAAAAGCTTTAAAGCCCGGCATCTGACCATGATTGCCCTGGGCGGCTCCATCGGCACCGGGCTCTTCCTGGCCAGCGGCGGAGCGATTGCCTCCTCGGGCCCGGGCGGCGCGTTGTTGGCCTATCTGGCCGTTGGCATTATGGTCTACTTCCTGATGACCAGTCTGGGCGAAATGGCAACTTATATGCCAGACTCCGGCTCCTTCAGCACCTACGGCACCCGGTTCATCAGTCCGGCATTCGGCTTCGCCGTAGGCTGGAACTTCTGGTACAACTGGGCGGTTACCATTGCCGCCGAGCTGGCTGCTGCCACGGTTATCATTAAATACTGGTTCCCGGACAGTAATTCGACAATTTGGAGCCTGCTTTTCCTGCTTCTGATGTTCGGATTGAACATCCTTTCCTCACGCGGTTATGGAGAATCCGAATATTGGTTCGCCATCATTAAGATTACGACGGTTATTATCTTCCTGGTTGTCGGTGTCCTGATGATCTTCGGCATCCTGGGCGGCGAGGCTGTAGGCTTTAGCAACTTCGAGCTTGGCGGAAGCTCCTTCCATGGCGGCTTCTTCGCCTTCCTGGGCGTGTTCATGGCTGCCGGCTTCTCCTTCCAGGGCACGGAGCTGGTAGGGGTTGCCGCGGGCGAAAGCGAAAATCCGCGGCAAAACGTGCCGCGGGCGATCCGCCAGGTATTCTGGCGGATTCTGATCTTCTATATTTTCGCCATCCTGGTCATCGGCCTGCTGATTCCTTACACCAACCCGGATCTGCTGCGGGGCGGCATTGACGATATCGGCGTGAGCCCCTTTACCATTATCTTCGAAAAAGCCGGTTTGGCCTTCGCTGCGTCGGTTATGAATGCCGTCATTCTCAGCTCCGTACTGTCCGCAGGCAACTCCGGCATGTATGCCGCAACACGGGTATTGTTCTCCATGGCCAAGGACGGCATGGCGCCGCGTGCTCTTGCCAAGCTGAACAACCGCGGTGTTCCGGTAGGCGCCTTGCTGGTCACAACCGCTGTGGGTATGCTTGCCTTCCTGGCATCCTTTTTCGGCGACGGGATTGTCTATAACTGGCTTCTTAACGCCTCCGGCATGTGCGGCTTTATCAATTGGCTGGGTATTGCGGTCTGCCATTACCGCTTCCGCCGCGCCTTCGTTAAGCAAGGCCATTCTCTGGACGAGCTGCCATACAAGGCAAGATGGTTCCCTTTTGGCCCAATATTTGCCTTCGTCATCTGCGTTATCGCCGTTCTTGGCCAGAATATGGGGGCTTTCTCCGGAGAGTCCATCGACTGGTATGGTGTACTTGTATCATATGTCAGCCTGCCGCTGTTCCTGCTGATCTGGCTGGGCTACGGTTTTTTCCGGAAGAGCAAGCTTGTGCCGCTGGAAGAATGCGATTTGCGTACAAACGAAGGGTAGGACCACCGTTATTCAAATTGCTTCGCAGCGCCTCCTGATCTAAGGGGGCGCTGTTTTTATGTTTCTGCGGCTTGGCTCAAAAATGTGCTGTTGCAGGAAATCGGACGATCTATCACAATAGATGGACGAGGGGAGTGAAGCGTATGGGTACAACTGCAGCATGGAAATTCGATTTTGGCCTGATACAGCATGAACATAACGGCTACATAAAGGTACCGGCAAACCTGGCCTACTCGGAGGAAAGAGGCTACGGCTTTTTAGGGTTAGGACCGGATGGATATAAAGAGGATTACCGGAGCGACGGATTTGTGATGAAGCAAGGGCAGGAGATCAAGCTTCAAGAGGTTGCGAGGGCAGATCCTCAAAGCGTGAATGATGATGCCGTTGCGGTTACGGATCCGGGAATGCCCATCCGGTTTGCCGTGTATGTCGCGCCAAATACGTATTATAAGGTTAAGGTAACATTAACTGGTGCTGATCCAGGGATGGATGCTTCCGTCAATTTATTTTCCGAAAAGAGACATCTCCACTTGACTGAAAAAATCATTCCTGCCGGGACCTGTCTGACTTATGAATTTCATGTCCATGTGCAGAACGTATATTCCAAGGTAACCGGAACGTATGAGGATACGATGCTCAATATTGCGGTAAGCGGCCGTCATGCAGCGATTGCGTCCGCGGAAATCGTGCAGCTGGAGAAGGGAAGAACCCTGTGGGTGCTGGGGGACTCCACCGTCAATGACCAATTGGCGCCATTGCCTTATTTCCGGCTGCAAAACTATTCGGGTGTTGGGCAAGCCCTATCCAAATACGTTGGGGCGGATTTAGCCGTTTCCAACCATGCGGAAAGCGGATTAGAGACGTATACCAGCAAACCGCATTTCGACCAGTTTAAAAACTGGATCCAGCCGGGTGACATCGTCTACTTTGAGTTTGGACATAACCATAAAACGGACGGGCCGGACGGATATTACAATGGAATCTCTTATTATTATGATTTCATTCACGCTAAGGGTGCCCACTTCATCATTGTCGGCCCCATTGACCGGCATAGAGCATTTCAATATGACGCTTCCCGTAACCAATGGACATCTACCCTGGATGCTTTTTCCGCTGCAGGAAAACGGTATGTGGAGGAAAAGCTTGCTGCGGGAGCCACCGATATCGCCTTTGTTGATCTGAATGCGCCGTCATTGGCTTGGTACACGGAATTATGCGCAGAGTTAGGCAGGAATGCAGCGAGCACGGATTATTATTTCCGCGGAATGCAAGGAGTGGAGGTGAACGGCACGCATCCCAATGATGCGGGTGTGGATCATTTTGCCAAAATGTTTATGGATGGTGCCAACGCCATTGTGGATGCTAACCCGGATTCCCCTCAGGCAAAGGTATTAGCCGGTGTGCTGGCAGGAGCCCGAGACGAAACGCCATATACGGTTCCCCTTTCCATTACAAGCTTGGGACCGGCACCAAACCGTGCTTATCCGGAGCCTTATGTCACACCGGTCGCCTATCCGTTGGCGATCAATCGTGTAGCATTAGACGCTAATAAC
>JAEWAA010000220.1 GCA_023391955.1 Bacillota bacterium
GTTGGAAGGCATCCCCCGGTCTGCTTTCATATACGTATTCCTCATCCAGCTCCCCCAGATGCATCCGTGTCTCCGCATGATGCACCGGAAAAGCGGAGGTTTGGGGAATGGTTCCGCTCCCCATGGAGGCGGCAATGGCCGAACCCGGCAGCCGGAGCAGCCTGTCCGTGTCCCGGTTCCAGCCGATCAGCGGCCGGGAGAACGGATACCTGCCGGATAATACATCCAGCATGGCTTCATAACGCTCCCACGGGTAGTCCCGGTAACAGTCGCTGCCGGCTGCCACACGGTACCATGCCTCGGGCGTCCATTCCTCTCCGGGCCCTGCGGCCGCCACGGCGGCAACCGTGTGCTGGGACAGCACGTCCAGTTTATGGCGCGGAATGCGGATGTCCTCAATATCCCGTTGGGCTACCGCCTTGGCCAGCACCGCCGCCTCCGGCAAATCCCCTCGGGTCCGGACAATAACGACCCCACGACTTTCCCCGCCCACGGCGTGGCCTGCCCGGCCGAAGCGCTGGATGCCTGCTGCTGCCTCTTTGGGCGAGTCAATCTGGAGCACCACATCGATTTCTCCCACGTCAATGCCCAGCTCCAGGGTAGCAGTAGCCACCAGACAGCGCAGCTCTCCCGCCTTCAGCATGGATTCCACCTCCAGGCGCCGCTCCCGGGACACGCTGCCGTGATGGGACCGGGCCATTTCGTACCCAACATGTTCGTTCAGACGCAGGGTGAGCCGTTCGCAAAGCCGCCTGTTATTCACAAAAATAAGCACCGACCGGGCGCCTTCCATACACTGCAAAATCCGCTGCACCAACGGCCCCCACACCGCCTCCTTATCCATAGCCCGGACACCTCTCTCCGGCATGGTTACGGATACGGTGAGCCTGCGCTCCATGGGACTTTCCACAATATGGACAGGTCTTGGCATCATCTCTATGGCACCTTCGCCAGATTCCTCCGTTTCCTCCCAACCGCCCAGGTAACGGGCTACCCGCTCCATTGGCTTCTGGGTGGCGGATACGCCGATGCGCTGGGGATTTTCCCCGCAGAGAAAAGCAAGGCGCTCCAGCGACAAGGAAAGATGCACCCCTCTTTTGTCCGAGGCCAAATCATGGATTTCATCGACGATCACCTGCCGGACGGTACGCAGAATCTCTCTGGCCTTCACTGCAGTCAGCATCAAATAGAGGGATTCCGGGGTGGTGATCAACATGTCCGGGGGATGCCGGAGCATAGAAGCCCGGGTACTCTGGGAGGTATCCCCGGTCCGAACCCCAACCGTAAAACCGGGCCACTCCGTCTGACCCTCCTTGGCAACCGCCGACAGCTCCGCCGCAAACCGGAATATATGATGGTGGATATCGTTGTTCAGCGCCTTCAGCGGAGTTACATACAGAAGCTTCACTCCTCTTCGGGCTGTGGCGTCCCCAACGTGTTCCCCCGCTTCCCGGACAATCCGGTCCAGGCAGGGCAAGAGGGCGGCCAAGGTTTTACCCGAGCCGGTGGGTGCGGCGATCAGGGTGCTGTGACCTGCGTCAATAGCCTCCCATGCCTCCTCCTGCACAGGGGTAGGCGAGCCGAAGGATTGTTTGAACCAGATATTGATAACCGGATGAAAGGAAACGGACATTTCCGCAAAAGCTCCTCTCTTTATTTAGAAAATGGTAAGCCTCAGAGCATCCCGTCACTTTCGGGGGATTTTTACGAACGTATTTTCTGTATCATATCATGATTATGCCTGGTTCTCCACATTCTGCCTGAATGACCTCTCCCCCTTGTTGATCGCGGCTTTTCCTGAAAAGACGAACATTTTGTCATATTTTCAGAATAATCTTCGAATTTTCACTTATTTGTCTCATTCCACTTCATCATTTCGACACTTCCTATGTTACAATACTTAACATCAAAAACAGAACATGATACATAGTCGATGACTGGGGGAAGAGGTATGTTTGGCTGGCTCGGATTTCGGAAAGGGCTTCCGCTGTGGTGGTCATGCAGGCTTAACAAACATTTGAAGGAGGACATCGAGGAGATTTTCGAAGGGATTGCCCATACCCGCAAGGACCTTCTGACAGAGTGGGCGACGGACTGCTGGACCCATCTGGAGCGGTATTGCGCGGAAGCGGCTTCCTCTGTGCAGGGGGGCGCGTTGTGGCAAGCCGATTCTGCCCCTGTATGGGAGCGATTGTCACAGGCGGTACGCCAGCGGGCTGCGGATTTTTCGGAGCTGTTCGTGCTGGACAGCAAGCTGGATGTTATCTATTCTACCTACGCCCCGCACATGGGGCAAAATGCCTCCGACGCCCCCTTCCGCGAGGGTGTGCTCTATTCCTCCCGGCAGAAGGACGGCCGCTGTCTGTACGGCCCGTATGCCGATCCCTTAACCGTCCAGATCGGACCCAGCACCTCCTCTTTTCACGATAAAATGACCCTGCTGTTCATCTATCCCATCATGAGCGGCGGAACCTGGATGGGGGCGTTGTGCGGCCGGGTGCCCAACGATGTCCTGGGCGATCTGATCCAGCGGGAATCGGGCCATGTTTACCCGGATTCGGGGGACAATTACCTGTTTATGGCCTCTCCTGTCCTGCGCAAGGAGATTGCGCCGGGAACCGCTTTGTCCCGCAGCCGTTTCGAGGACCGGACCTTCACCCACGGGGAAAATTTGAAGGACGGTGTATCCACGGACTGGGGAACGGTGCGGGTTGCGGAACACACCGAGCTGGAGCTGATGTTCACCGACCCGGCCACCGGACAGCTGCACCCGGGAGTGGCGGGCACCATTGCCAAGGGCAGTAACCTGTTTGTGGAGTTTCCGGGGTATTCGGATTACCGGCATATCTCCGTTATCGGCAAGGGTGTTACCTTCCGGCTTCCCCATTGTCCGGATTTGTGGGGCATGATGTGCGAGGGGGATCTGGAGGAAGTGTACCGGCTGCGGAGCATCGATTTCAAAATCCGCCGGGTCCAGTTTCCGGTGGTGCTGCTGTTTGCTCTGGCCGGTGCGGCGCTGTGTGGCGTTGCCGTGGCACGGGATGTGCCTGTGTTGTACGCGGCGTTAGCCATGGGTCTGCTGCAGCTGATTGGCGGCTGGGCGGTGGCTCAGACCTCCCGGCATAGAGGGACCCTGCCCATCGCGGACAGCCTGCGGCGGATCAACCGCTTCATCCGGATTAATGCGGAGGGCAAGGGGGATTTGACCCAGCGGCTGGACACCACCCAATTTGCAGGTGACGAAACCCGGGAGCTGGCCAAGTGGATCAACAACATGAACGACTCTCTGGAGGTTGTGATGCTGAAGGTGAAGCATGCCTCCGAGGATGTGCGGGCCAACCAGCGGGAGCTGGGCCAGTCTACTGACGCCACACTGACGGCGACGGAGCGGATGGGTGAGGAAATCCATTCCATGATCCGCAGTATCCGCAGCCAGTTGAAGGATATTGACATTGCCAAGGATGTGGCCTACGAGATGAAGGCAACTCTGGCGGAGCTGGAGGCCAAGGCCTCCGAGCAGATTGCAGTGGCCCAGGGTGAGGTGGAGCGGATCGGCGGCAAAATGTCGCAGATCTCCGACACGGTGGCGGAGACCAACAAAACGATTCTGACCTTCATGGATACGGCCAGGCAGATCGGCGAGGTGCTGGAGGTAATCGGGCAGATTTCCTCCCAGACCAACCTGCTGGCCTTGAACGCTTCTATCGAAGCGGCCCGGGTTGGCGAACACGGCAAGGGCTTTTCGGTGGTGGCCAGCGAAATCCGAAAGCTGGCAGACATGACCCACTCCTCCACCGGCCAGATTCAGGAGACGGTGGAGCTGATCTACCGCAACGCGCAGCTGGCGGTGGCCTCCATGGAGGAGGGCAGCCGGGTGGTGGAGGAAGGCAACCTGCTTGTTGCCGCGGCGACGGAGCTCTTGTACAGCGCCAATGCCGGCGACAGCCAGAAGAGCCGGGCCGTGGACGAGGTGGTGGAGCTGATGGAGAAGATTGCCGCCATCAGCATCGAAAACCGCCGGATTTCCAGCCAGGTGGAAACCAAGGTGCAGGGGCTGTTGTCCGATATGGGCAACGTGCGCTACAGCTCCAATCAGGTGGATGCCATCACCATGTTCCTGCAGCAGTTGGTCGGCCAATTCCGCCTGCGGGAGGCCGGGGAGCGGAAGGGCTGATTGCGCCGAAGCAGATATGGGATGCGGCGGAATTAGCGGGATAGCGGAAGCCAAGCTTCCGCTATTTCCGTGGGCGAGCGCGCATGGGGCCGTTAGCGGAAGGGGAACTTCCGCTATCACAGGCCAATCCTGGACCAAACCCGGTAAAACCGCCCCATAGAGGAAAAAGGCCTTCCGCTACTGCTCCAATTTAGCCGGTTTACAGCAAATAGCGGAAGAAGGACTTCCGCTATTGCTCCAATTTGAGCGAGTCACTGCAAATAGCGGAAGCTCCCTTCCGCTATCCGCCCTATTCGGAGCAGCGCTGCTCCAATAGCGGAAGGCCATTTCCGCTATTGGCCCCGGTTGCAAGCTCCCGGCAGCGAATCCCACCAATTAGCGGAAAATTCTTTCCGTTATAGCCGCTGCCACGTCCTCACAGCATGGAATAACGGAAATACGTTTCCGCTATTCCAGCTAAAGCGGCAGTTGCGAGGTAAGTGAGACGCGACCAGCTCCCCCCAAGCGCAAAAAAGCCGCTCTACCCGAGCGGCTTTTTTCGCTGTTGTCCTACAGCGGAGTCTTACAATGGTTGTTGCTATTGGTTGTTGCTTATGGTTTGCCAATGGTTCTCGCTAATAGTCGTTCCCAATGCTGGCTGCCACCATTTGGCGAGGTGGGCACTTCTCCTTGTGCTCTACCTGCCCTGCGTCAACGCTGCCTTATACGACTCCAACGTCGTGTTGGCCGACGATCAGCTTCACCGGCTCCAGGTATACCCGGGTTTTGTTGAAATCGCCTAACAGGTCGATTTCCATATCGGTGATCTTGGAGCGCATGGTTTTGCCCTCACGGAGATCATACACCACCTCGAACTGGCGCAGGCCCAACTGGTGGGTGATAACGGTAGCGCCCAGTACCGGCTGCGGCGTGTCCACCTCTGCATGCTCGAACACAACCTCAGTCAAAATCTCATCATTCATATCCACAATGCGAACCTGCTGGCACAGCGTATATTTCATCCCAAATCCCCCGATTCCTGATAAATTCAGCCCTTATCCTTCCAAAGGCGCGTGTCGTTATATCCCGAATCATACCACATTTTGGAGAAAATATCCTTTTATTTTTGGATAGCAGAAAAATTTGCCAGCGTTTCCACCCCCATGCTACCATTGAGAAAACAAACATGGAGGTGATCGCGTTGGAGCATCCCACCAACAGCCCGGTCCAGCAAGATCCGGCACCCGACAGCAGGAGCACCACAGGCACGGCTCCCCCCGGGTATAACGGCTTCTCCCCGCTTGACCCGTATGATGCCGGGCCGCCCCGTCGGAAGCAGTCCGGTTTGGGCATCGCGTCCTTTACGATTTTTGCCAGTATGGCCCTGATATTCGTCATTATGCTGGGAAGCGTGGCAGTAAAAATCACCGGACTCATCGATGTGGAAACCGGTGTTGCCGATTATGAGGAGCTGGAACGTAGGATGGCAGAGATGCCCGAGCTGGCCTTCATGAGCATAGCACTTCTGGGCACCCTGTTCGGCAATCTCATCGGGCTGATTCTGGGCATCATCGGGCTTGTCCAGAAGGAGCGCAAAAAGGTATTCGCTGTGCTGGGCACCGTCCTAAACGGCATCGTCATCATCGGCTTGGCTTTGATGGTGCTGGTTACGGTAGCGGCCTTCTCCGCCCTCTGATCAGAAGCTCAGCGACACCCGGTAGAGGCTCTGATCCCATGCGACCTTGCCGCCCCAGCTCTCCACCACATACCGGACCGGCACATACAAGCGGCCGTCCACAATGACGGGAGGCGTATCCAGCGCTTCCTTTTTGCCGTCCACCACAACCTCGGGCCGGTCGGGAGTGAAGGTCAGGGTTTTGCCGTCCTTCACCACAGACAGATTGCCCGCCTGCTCATTCCACTTGAACTCGGCGCCCAAAGCCTGCAGCAGCGGCCGGATGGGCACCAGGGTGGTATCCTGGCGGATAAAGCCCTGGAACTCAGGCCGGAACTGTCCGTTGACCTCCAGCTGTGTGCGGGGCTCCGCCAGTCTGCGGACCACCAGGACATTGCTCAGATCGCGGCCGGGCTTCGTCAGCACGGTTCCTTCGGCATACAGCGCAGAGCTGGCGCCGCCGTCCAAGTTCATGGCCTCCCGGAGTCCCAGGGCAACCGCGGCCTCCGCTTCCTGCTGCACCGTCACCCCGTCCATGGTTCCCATAACCAGCCTGCCCTCAGCGTCCACTCCCACAAAGCTTCTGCGGTTAGCCTGGGAAGTAAGCTTGGGATCATCAAATCCGTCCCGGGCAAAATCCACATCCACCGCCCCGGCGGTTACCAGCTTCGGCCCCGCTCCGATGGCAGCCAACCACTGGCCGGCATCCACGGACTCCCCGCTCACCGCATCCTTGGCTACCGTCTCCAGATCCACCGTATCTCCCACCTTAACCCGCGGAAGCAGGTTTCTGCGGTTGTTATCGCTGTTCCCCGCCAGGAATACATACCCGTCTCCGGGCACAGACACCGCTTCTTCGGTGATGTGGGTCACTACATTTTCGCGGATCACAATTTTGGTGCTGTTGGGATAGTCGATTACCCGGCCCATAGCAGGCGTGTACCAGACCACCTGATCGGTTTGACTGTCCCCGTAATATTTATTGACCCCCCACGGAAAATAGGTGGAGGTCTGTTTGCCTTGGACAAAGGTCACCCGGATCCCCAGCTCCACATGGCGGATTACGGGAAGCTTGTCCGCCATCCAAATCAGGGACTGGTTGGTTCCGGAATGCACCGTTTCCCCTGAAGCAACCAAAAGCCCGTTGGGATAACGGATATCCGCCGCTTTTTCGTAGGCATTGAAGAAGGTTCCGTTAACGGCGGCAGCCGCATGAGTCCGTTCCACAATGGAGGTGAAGGACTCGTCGTATCCAATGGCGCTGCGGGCTGTAACCGGCTCCAGAGCCAGCATCGGATCGCGCAGATCCACCCGCACCAAATTAACCGGAATCGTCCTGCCCCGGACCACAACCTGTTCCGTTCCCCCCTGAACCGAAGGGCTGGCGGCATAAGCGGCTTGTCCTGTGGCCAGTAAGCCGGCTGTACATAGTAGAATCAGCAGCTTGCGCATCATGTCGTCCTCCTCATTCCATTCTGTCTTGAATGCACTGTCCATTTATCATAACAGGTTTATGACGCATGCACTATGCGTTTTGTTCCACTGGAAAAATGAAGAAAAGCCCGCGAACATACCTCCCGCCGCGCTGAATATACTTAACCATAACAAGCTGTGAAGAAAAGGGAGGAATTCGAAGTGACGGAACCGTTATTTATCGTCTCCCGTGAGGATTGGTCCCTGCACCGCAAGGGCTATCAGGACCAGACACGCCATCAGGAGAAGGTGCGCGAGGCAATCAAACAGAATCTTCCCGATATGGTGACAGACGAGAGCATCGTCATGTCGGACGGCAAGCAGGTGGTGCGCGTCCCCATCAAAAGCATCGACGAGTACCGCTTCCGTTATAACTACAACAAGCAAAAGCATGTGGGCCAAGGAGACGGGGACTCGCAGGTCGGGGATGTGCTGGGGGTGGACCGGGAGGCTCAGAAAAAAGGGCCGGGTAAGGGCGAAGGCGCCGGAGACCAGCCCGGCGAGGATTATTACGAGGCCGAAATCAGCATGGCTGAGCTGGAGGAGCTTTTGTTCGAGGAGCTGGAGCTGCCTAACCTGGAGGAGAAGCAGCGGGAGATGCTCCAATCCAAGGATGTAGTGTTCCACGATATCCGCAAAAAAGGCATCATGTCCAACATAGACAAAAAACGCACCATCATCGAGAACATGAAGCGCAATGCCAATGCGGGCAAACCCGGAATCCACGGCATTTCTCCGGATGACCTGCGCTTCAAAACCTGGGAGAAGGTGCAGAAGCCCCACTCCAACGCGGTTGTGCTGGATCTGATGGACACCTCCGGCTCCATCGGCTCCTTCGAGAAATATATCGCCAGCAGCTTCTT
>JAEWAA010000222.1 GCA_023391955.1 Bacillota bacterium
TATGATACATTGTCAACCAGACGAGTTATGGAAAGGGGAGGCTTAAACGTGCAATGTTCCGATGCCCTTCCTCTGATACATGAGTACCTGGACGGAGATCTTGAAGGGGCAGACGCAGTGGACTTGAAGAAGCATCTTCTGATCTGTCCGGACTGCAACAAGCTGTTCAAGCAGATGGAGCAAACGGAGGCCTGTATCCGTTTGTTGCCCAAGACACCGGTTCCCTCCGATCTGACAGCCCGGATTATGGGCAATATCCCAGTGAAGAAGAAGCGGCGCGAGAGCTGGCTCAAGTGGCTCCGCACACATCCGGCTCTGTCGGTGGCTTCGGTTTTTTTGCTGGTGATGGCTACAAGCTTCCTGTCGCTGTGGGATCAGGATAAGGACATGGTGGTAAAAGGCGCCAGTCTGGATCAGGTAGTCATTCAAGGAGATACCGTCATCATCCCCCAAGGGCATACCGTACAGGGCGATTTGACGGTGAAGCGGGGAAAAGTTCAGGTGGACGGCAGTGTGGATGGGAATGTAACGGTGATCGACGGAAGCTATAATCTGGCCTCCACCGCTTATATTTCCGGTCATGTGAATTCAGTGGACGAGACGCTGGAGTGGATTTGGTACAAGGTAAATGAGGTCTTCTCTTGGGTGACCCCGTGAAGACGTAAAGAAGATGATTAACCTTCCCTTAGATTTTTATGAAGGGGAGGTTTTTTGTTTGAAAATTTGTTATGATGAAATGAGGGCTGCAGGCCCGTTTTGTCAAAGAGATAAGGACCTCGGGGGATGCCAAATATATGGACATATTCAGCGATCTCACCTTTAGGGGATCAATCAAGGAAATCATCGACATACTGATCGTCAGTTATGTGATCTATAAATTAATTCTGGTCCTCCGCGGCACCCGGGCCATCCAGCTGCTGCAGGGGATTTTTGTGGTGGTGCTGGCGTGGGCCCTGAGCTTTCTGTTTAATTTGAATACTCTGCAATGGCTGATGAACCAGATGTTCACCTATGGGGTGATGGCGCTGATCATCATCTTCCAGCCGGAGCTCAGGCGCGCGCTGGAGCAGCTGGGACGGGGCAAGCTGTTCTCCCGCACCGCCTCCGATGAAGAGCATGCAGTGAACCAAAGAATCGGTGAAATCGTCAAAACAGTAAACCACTTATCCAAGCGCAAAATCGGCGCTCTCATCGTCTTCGAACGGGAGACAGGCCTGACGGATTATATCGAGTCCGGCATTCCTCTGCGATCCGACATTTCCTCCGAGCTGTTGATCAATATCTTCATTCCCAATACCCCACTGCATGACGGGGCGGTGATCATCCGCCAGAACCAGATTATGGCCGCAGGCTGCTACCTGCCCTTGTCCGAGAATCCGTTTATCAGCAAGGAGTTGGGAACCCGGCACCGGGCGGGGATTGGACTCAGTGAGGTGTCCGACGGGATTTCGGTGATTGTCTCCGAGGAGACGGGACAGATTTCCCTGGCGCTGAACGGGCAGATCGTACGGGATATCGGGGAGGAGTCGATGATTTCCAAGCTGTATGCGGAGCTCCGCCCGCCTAAGAGCCAGCCTGGGGAAAAAACTCCCTTCTGGAAACGGAAAGGCGGTGGCTCCATTGGATAAATGGCTGAGCAATACCAACTTTGTCCGGATTGTGGCGCTTTGCATCGGCGTATTGCTGTGGGTGGTGGTCCACCTGGATGTGCAGTCCAATACGTCGGTATCGGCCACGGATTCCAAGAACACCGTGACCAATGTAATGGTACAGGCCCTCTATGACGAGGCGCAGTACAGCATTGTCTCCATTGAGCCTGCGGAGGTAACCGTCACCATGAAGGGGGACGCCGCCAAGATCAAGCAGATGAACCCCGGCAATTTCAAGCTGGTGACGGACCTGAGCAAGCTGACGGCGGGTACCTACGAGCTTCCGGTGACCACGGAATCCGAGCTGTTGAAGGGCGTTACCCTGGAGATTGTGCCCAACAAGGTCAAGGTGGTTATGGAAGAGAAGAAGATGAAGGAGGTTCCCGTGCAGATTGACCTTAGCGGCCAGCCTGCCGCAGGCTTCCGGGCCGGAACGCCTGTTATGAACCCCAACCGGGTCTATATCTCCGGGCCGGCCAGCAAGATTGAAGGCGCCGAATCCGCCAGAGCCACCATCAGCATCGACGGAGCCAATCAGAACGTAGTCAAAAAGGTGAAGCTCACCGCCTACGATAAAGCCGGCAATGAGGTGAAGGGCACCATTAGCCCGCCGGTACTGGAGGTGGAGGTGCCGATTACCCTGCCGGTGAAGGCTATGCCCCTGCAGATCAAGTGGATCGGCCAGCCCGCGTCGGGTTATGCCGTCTCCGCCATCGCGCAGAGTGTGGAGCAGGTGAATGTGTACGGAACACAGGATATCCTCGATAAAATGGAGTTCTATGACGGTGTGGAAATTGACCTGAACGGCCTCCGCGAAGACAAGGTATTCTCCCTGGAGATCCCTGTGAAGAACAAGTCGCTTAGGGTAGAGCCTGCCAAGCTGGAGGTGAAGGTGACGGTGGTTCCCTCCGTAACGAAAACCCTGGAGGGCATCCCCCTTACCTTAAGCACACCTCCCGCCAATGTGGACGTCCGGTTGACTGCTCCCGCCAGCGGGCTGGTGAGCATCACCGTAGAAGGGGCACCCGCCATTATCGACCGCCTGCGGCTTCAGGATGTAACGGCTCAGGCCAATGTGGGCAATTTGAGCGCCGGCAGCTATGAGCTGCCCATCAACGTCAGCCTGCCGCAATTCGTGAAGCGGCTGGACGGCAATAAGGCGGTGGTGGAGGTAACGGCCAAGGCGAGACCGGAGACCTCTCCGGTACCCACGCCAACGCCTACCCCAACGCCTGTTCAGACCACGGCGCCGCCGACGGATGTGCCGGCTTCGGCCTCCATTCAGCCTTCGCCTACAGTCTCACCATCGCCCACTGCGTCTCCGCACGCAGTTGGGGCTGCGTCGGCTTCGCCATAGAGCGGAAGGCGCAGGCCGGGCAGCAAAATGGGCGCAGCGGTCACCAGCCGCCGCCCGGCAGCATAACGTAATGACATCTGGGCTTACCTGCAAGTTGCAGACACATAAAGGAGAGAAGAATTCAAATGGGGAAATATTTCGGCACCGATGGAGTACGCGGCATTGCCAATCAGGAATTGACACCGGAGCTTGCCTTTAAGATCGGCCGCTGCGGCGGCTATGTGTTAACCAGACAAACCCGGCATCCCAAAATTGTGATCGGATTGGACACACGGGTGTCCGGGCTGATGCTGGAGGCTGCTCTGACGGCAGGTTTGCTGTCCATCGGCGCCAATGTCATCCGGCTGGGTGTGGTTTCCACCCCCTGTGTTGCATATATGACCCGGAAGCTGGGAGC
>JAEWAA010000314.1 GCA_023391955.1 Bacillota bacterium
GTACCCACCACCTCCGGCAGAAATGGAATTACCGTTGAGCTGCCTTATAGCCCCACCCAGGCAGAGCGTACCCATCCGGAAGCACTGGTTGTTTGGTCCATGATGCAGAAGACGGTAAAGCCGGTTATTAACAGCAGATATGCTGCCACTTCCAGCTCCATCATCTTCCGAACCTCAAGCTTCGGTGATTTTGCAGCCGCGTATACACCACGATTCTTCTCAGATATGGATAATACGCAATGGGCTGAAAGCCCGGTTGCAGCATTGACTGCCCGCGGAGTGATACAAGGAGTATCAGAACGGGAGTTTGCGCCAGATCGCCCCGTGACCCGTGCGGATTATGTGCTGCTTTTGATGCGGGCCTTCGAGCCTGCCAAAAGCGAACAATCTTACGAAGCCTTCCCGGATGTCCCTCCGGAAGCCTACTATTACACTGCAGTGGCCACAGCAAAAAGCCTGGGCATTGCAGGGGGCGACGGCCTAAACTTCCATCCCGAGTCAGCCGTCACCCGGCAGGATATGATAGTGCTGGCGGACCGCGTTATCCGCGCCGCTGGAATCCTGCCTTCATCCCCGCCTGCACCGCTAAACAGCTACTCCGACCACGCGCAGGTGGCGCCTTATGCACAAGAAAGCTTCGGTCGACTCGCAGAGCTGGGTATGGTGCAAGGAACCGGCGGACAGCTGGAGCCTTTGCGGCCCACCACACGGGCGGAGGCAGCGGCCCTGATTCACAGGCTCCTAAACCGGACCCAGCCGGAATCATAGAAAAGGGAGGGCCGGAGGAAGTGGGAATTGCCGTCCCATCCCGACCTAATCCGTTTGCAGGAGGGAGAGTAACCATGGTGTTTTATGAGAATCAGAGATTGGAAACCATTCGCCGCCAGATGCGGAGCAACCCCATTGTGGGAAAAGGCTGGAGCAAGCTGGAGGCTGAATCGGCGGGTTTTGGCAGCGCAGAGGTGCAGGAGGTGGCGCGGACGCAAAGGGACATGCAGGACAGGGTCCGGCAGTTCGGGGGAAACAAACGTTTTACCCTGGGCAACTATGTCCGGGAACAGGCCAAACGGGCTCATCATCTGGCTTTTATGTACCGGATGAACGGCGGTGCGGAGCTGGCCAGGGGGATCAAGGAGCTAATCCTGCTTATCGGCAGTGAGGAAACCTGGTTGTACCAGACCGGTTCCGGAAGGGCTTCGGATCTCTGGACAGCAGATATCGGGCTTCACTTGTCCCTTGCTTACGACTGCATTCGGGATACATTAACCGTGGAAGAGCAGCGTACCATCGAGGAACAGCTGTATAACAAAGCTTTTTTGCCATTGTATACAGACTGGCTGGACCCCACCCGCAAAATTCATGCCTTGGATACCATGGGCCATAACTGGTGGATCGTCTGCGTGTCCGGAGCCGGGATGGTTTTATTAACTCTGGGCGACCAGGCGAAGGGGTACACCTCTTTACTGCATACCATCACGGAGGGGCTGAAGGAATGGTTTGCGTATCCGGGTAATGTACTGCAGAACAAAAAGGCCAACTTTGGTCCCGACGGCGATTATATCGAAACCATGAGCTATCTGGATTATGCTCTGGGCAGCTTTATGGTGTTTGAGGATCTGTACCGGCGTACGACGGGAGATGCAAGCCTGTTTGTCCAGCCTCTCCTTAGTCGTATTCCGGACGCTTATCTGGAGACTGTATTCTCGCTGGACGGGAAGCTGCACAGCTTCACCTTCGGCGATTCGGGAGCGCGCAACGGGAATGGGCATGTGTGGCTGCGGCTGGCGGAGGGTTGCGGGAGAGAGGATATGCTGGCTTTTTTTCTGGCCAATCTGGAATTCCCGGCGGGACCGCTGGAACTGTATTATTATCCCGAACACATGGAGCCCAAGCTCCCGGAGCACCGGCCCGGTGTCTCCATATTGGCCCACAGCGGCTATGGCATGCTCCGGGACGAAAAAGCGACGGAGGATGGCGGCACCCTTCTGGCGGTCAAAACAGGGGAAAGCTGGAACCATAACCACCTGGATGCGGGCACCTTTGTACTCGTTAGCGGCGGCCGGGAATGGATCATGGATTCGGGCTACTGCGTCTACTCCAAGCCACTGTACAACGCGTATTACCGCCAATCCGTGGCGCATAATGTGGTGTTGCTTGATGGAGAGGGCCAGCCTCCGGACATGATCGAATTCGGCACCAAATTCGAAGGAAGGCTGCCTGCTTATCTGGACGCCCCGGATTTCCGCTACCTGCTGGCGGATTGTACGGGACCGTACATGCACCTGTACCACCGCTTTTACCGGCATTTTATCCTATTGGACGGATATCTGATTCTGATAGACGATCTGTTTGCCAACCGTGAGGGAAGCTTCCAATGGCTGCTTCATTATAACGGCACGGCCGAATTGGACGGGGAAACCCTCCATATTATCCCTGACGCCTCAACGGCCAACGAAAGTAACAAGCTGTCCGTACGCCATCTTTACCCGGAAACCAAACAATACATCCGTGAGAAGGGTTACTCTACTGCAGCCCATCGGGGAACGGGACTGGAGGATATTTTTCCGGAGGCGGAATATATGAAGGTCTCCGCCGATGGGGAGAACTGCAGGATCAAGTTTATAACGCTGTTCACCCTGCCCCAAGCGCCAGCCGTGACGGTGGAAAAACAAGCCGATAACCAGTTTCAAACCATCCGGTTGATTTATCCCGAAGGACGAGTGCTGATGGTGCTGTGCAATCTCCATGCCGATGGCCGGGTGATGCATGATAATGCCCACGGGAGCTTCGCCGGAATCGAAACAGATGCCTTCCTGAGCACGGCGCTTTACAGTCCGGAAGGGGAGCTGGAGCGGATCACCCTGCATAACGGCAGCTATTGGAAAAGCGGCGGGATCTGCCGGTTCAGCTCGTTATTAAAGGCGGACGCCTATATCGATTACCGGGACGGTCTTGCCATCCGGACCGGCTTGACGGCGGATGCTTGGTGTTATTTCGACTGCAGGAATGAAGTAGAGTCCGCTTTGTCAGCCAATGGATTTCTGAAGGACCCTATATCCGGACTCTGGAAACGGCACATGGAGCAAGGCCAGTCGTATGTCCGGTTGGAACCGCCACAAAATCACACGCCTAACCCGGCAGAGGAGGTCCGCCATGTTTTGGACTGAAGAGAAATTGAAGCAGCGTATTGCTGAAATCGGAGAGCTGCGCTACCGGA
>JAEWAA010000360.1 GCA_023391955.1 Bacillota bacterium
GCGCAACGACAGCACGCATCATCACCACCATCATTTGATTTGCGTACAATGCGGATCAGTGGACGAGATCCTGGAGGATTGGCTGGCCCCTCTGGAGGAGCGGCTGGACCGGGAATTCCAGTTCACGGTGGTGGATCACAGGCTGGATTTTCAGGGTATCTGTCATAGATGCCGGGAGAAGGCCAAAGCCAAGGCGAAATAAAAGCAGCTAAAATGAAAACCCTTCAGCGGGAAACGATCCCGGCAAAGGGTTTTTTTCGTTTTTCTGGAGTGTTCTAAACCTGGCGGATCGCCTTATCCACCTGGACAAGACCCGCTCCTTGGGCCAGGGAGGAATACCCGGACAGGCGTTTGGCTGTAGCCCGGAGCACCCGGCGGACACGGGCTGGACTAAGCTTGCGGTTTTTGGATAAAAGCAGGGCGGCGGCTCCCGTTACGTGGGGGGCGGCCATGGAGGTGCCGCTCATCTTGCCGTAGCTTCTGCCGGGCAGCGTGGAGCAGATATCCACTCCTGGTGCGGTGACGGCGATGCCTTTACCCCTGTTGCTGAAGCTGGCCACCTTATTGCCGATGTCACTTGCCGCCACGGCAATCACCTGAGGCAGACGGGCGGGGAAATCGATTTGGTCGGTGTTGGGACCGTCATTGCCGGCAGAGGCGACCATGACGATGCCTTTGCGGTAGGCGCGTTCAATCTGCTCCTTCACCGTATCGCTGCCTTCCCGGATGCCGAAGCTCATGTTGATGACCTGCATATTATGGCTGATGCACCATTCCAGCGCCTCCACAATATCCGATACAAATGCGCTTCCGCTGGCATCAAATGCTTTAACGGAATACAGACGGGCCTTGGGGGCCACGCCGACTACCCCGAAGCTGTTGTTCAAGGCGCTGGCGGTACCGGACACATGGGTGCCATGCCCGTTTTCATCCGTATCCGGCGTCCCGGCAATGGCATTGAAACGTCCGCGGATGCGCAGGTCGGGGTGGGGGCTGATTCCAGTATCAATGATACCGATTCTGACTCCGCTCCCCTGATAGGAGCGCCAGACATTGGGGGCGCCTACCCGTTTTACGCCCCAGGGTATGATTTGGGGGGCATTCACAGAGGCGCAGGGTGCCGATATCCGCACTTGGCGCAAGGCCTTTTTTCGGTGCACCTTCACCTTGGCGTCATGCTCCACCCGTTTGACCATACTGTGCGCAGACAATGCTTTTAAGCTTGCTTTGGCCGGAAACCGGCAAACAACAGCGTTGGCGCCCGCCACCTTTTTGACGGGTTTAATGCCCAATGCCTTAAGCTGGGCCAGACAATGATGGTAGCAGTGGCTGTTTTTCAAAACGACCATTTTACGTGTTTGTCCCGTTCTTTTTTTCCCGCTTGTAATGCTGCCTCTGCCCGGCGCCTGCATAATGCCGGCCAGAATATCCCGCATACTGCTCATATTCTTAACCATCTCCCCTTGGGTTCCTGATGCATTCTATGGGGAATCGGGACATTTGGCATGGGCAGCTGCAATATTCTGCGGACTTGGGCGGGATGCCTGTCCGATGGAGAAGGCTTGGTGAATCCATATTCATCAACATGAAACGGGAGGGATAGGTTGGCTTGAGGGCGAGTTTTTTGGCGGCTTTGACCCGTAAAATTTCAATCCAATCAAAGCCGACAAAACGTGTTTGAGCTTCCAAGACAAGCCTATCCCGGTAGTGAATGTTGTCCAATGAATATGGATTCACCATATTGCTTTTGTCATACAGACTCCTGCGGCTTGTGTTTTTCCGGCATAGTAGGGAATAATAGGCATGCGGACGGACGGGGACAAGGCATAGTCAATGCTGCACTGTCATACGTTAACGGTAAGAGGTGAGCCGTTATGATCGTACATCTGCGCAAATGGATCGAACGCATGAAATTTATCGCATTGTTTTTTGTCTTGGTGATTTTGCTGTATCATATTATGACGCTGGTGGGGCAATGGATGCAGCCCGCCCACCGCCACAGAACCCCGGAGGGCAGTGCCGTCAAGGCCTTCCGCCATGATTCCGGTACCCTGGACACGGACAATATGGCCGACCGCCTGCGGCTCTATTATTGGCTGGGAGAATGATTCCGTTTGGAGGGAGAAGGAAAAAACAGCCTCTTTGTTGAACTTATAATACGAAAGAACGTATGATAAGGAGCGTAAGAGGCAATGAATCTCCACTTGCAACGCTATCTTGAACTGCTGGGGGAAGAACGGGGCCTGGCCTTGAACACGCTCCAGTCCTACCGGCGGGACCTGGCTCAATATCTGGGATATCTGGCGGAGAAGTCCGTCCGGCTGGAGGATTCCTCGCGCGTCCATATACAGGGCTACTTTCTCCATCTCAAAAAATTGGGACGGGCATCGGCTACGGTGAACCGGTGCCTGGTATCCATCCGCTCCTTCTACCAATACCTCGTTGCGGAGCATGTGCTTGACCATGATCCTGCTGTAGGGCTGGAGGCACCCCGGCTGGAACGGAAGATGCCCTCCGTGCTGACCGTAGAGGAGGTGGGCCGGCTTTTGGAGGCTCCGCGTACGGATACCCCTCACGGCCTGCGGGACAAGGCGATGCTGGAGCTCCTGTACGCCACGGGAATCCGGGTTACTGAGCTTGTGTCCCTGGACAAGGAGCATGTCTATCTGGATATGGGCTTCATCCGCTGCCCCGGGAAAGGCGAGAAGGAAAGAATGATCCCTATTCATCCGGAAGCGGCTTTGTGGCTGCGGCGTTATCTGGAATCGGCTTTCGGCAGCCAGGATGGAGACACGGGCGCCTTGTTCGCCAATCACCTGGGCGGCAGGCTTTCCCGCCAGGGCTTTTGGAAGATCATCAAGAAGCATGCTGCGGATTCCGGGATCCTGGGGGAGATTACCCCCCATACCCTGCGCCATTCCTTTGCCGTGCATCTTCTGGAGAACGGGGCGGATCTGAAGGCCCTGCAGGAAATGCTGGGCCATGCCGATCTTTCCTCCACCATTATGTATGTGAAATCCAACCCGGCCAGAATGAAGGATATTTATAACCGGGCCCATCCCCGGACAGGGATGGTTACCCCTTAGGGAGGTTTTGTACAAGCATGACTTTCAAACGTATTGCGTTGATCGTATTGGACAGCGTCGGTATCGGCGAGCTGCCGGACGCACCGTCCTTCGGTGATGCGGGAGCCCATACCTTGGGACATATCTCCGAGCATGCCAAGCATTTCAGTGTGCCGCACCTGGAGCAGCTGGGTTTGGGCAATATTGCCCCGCTCCACACAGTACCGCCTGTTGACGCGCCCAAGGCTTATTACGGCAAAATGGCGGAGCAATCCGTGGGCAAGGATACCATGACCGGCCACTGGGAGATCATGGGCCTGCGCATCAATACCCCTTTTAATACATACCCGGAAGGGTTTCCCCCGGAGCTGCTTCAGGAGTTCAGCCAACGGACCGGCCGTGGCATTCTGGGCAACAAGCCGGCTTCCGGCACGGAAATTCTGGACGAGCTGGGCGAGGAGCATATGAAAACCGGTTCCTGGATTGTCTATACCTCCGCGGACAGCGTGTTCCAGATCGCCGCTCATGAGGAAATTATTCCGCTTGAGGAGCTGTATGAAGCCTGCAAAATCGCCCGTGAGCTGACGCTGCGTCCGGAATTTCCAGTAGGCCGCGTCATTGCACGCCCGTTTGTGGGGCAGCCCGGCGCATTCAAACGCACCCCCAACCGGCATGACTATGCCGTTAAACCTCCTGCGCCTACAGTGATGAACCGCTTGGCGGAGGCCGGGTTGGACTGCATTGCCGTTGGCAAGATCAACGATATTTATTCCGGGGAGGGTGTTACCCAATCCTATCCCACCAAGAGCAACGAGGACGGTATCAACCGGACCATTGAGGTCCTCAAAAGCAATTTTCAAGGTTTGGTGTTTACCAATCTGGTGGATTTCGACTCCTTGTTCGGCCACCGCCGCGATGTGGAGGGATACGCCGGAGCGCTTATGGAGTTTGATGCCCGCCTGCCGGAGATTATGGCGCAGATCGGCCCCGAGGATCTCCTGATTCTTACGGCGGACCACGGCAACGACCCGATCCATGCAGGCACCGACCATACCCGGGAGTATGTGCCGATTCTCCTGTACAGCCCGGCATTGACTCAACCAGCCGGTACCGGCATCCGGGATACCTTCGCCGATCTGGGCGCTCTGGTAGCGGATAACTTCGGTCTGCCTCCAATGGAGCACGGGACAAGCTTTTTGGACAAGCTGGTTTAACTGAACAACAATCAAACTCAAGGAGGTACATAGATGGCAGATAAACATGTATTGGAGCGTATTGAAGAAGCGGCGAGCTATATCGCATCCCGTTCCTCCATCCGTCCGGAAATCGGACTCATCCTCGGCTCCGGGCTGGGCGTATTGGCCGATTCCCTGGAGGAAGCCGTTACGGTGAATTACAGCGACATTCCCCATTTTCCCGTTTCCACTGTGGAAGGACATGCAGGAGAGCTGCTTCTTGGCAAAATAGGCGGACGTCCGGTGCTGCTGATGAAGGGCCGTTTCCATATGTACGAAGGGTATCAGGGAGAAACTGTAACCTTCCCTATCCGTGTCATGAAAAAACTGGGCATCACCGGTCTTCTGGTTACCAATGCGGCCGGAGGGGTAAACACTTCCTATGACCCCGGAGATCTGATGCTGATTTCCGACCATCTGAACATGACCGGAACCAATCCGCTAATCGGCCCCAACCACAAGGAGCTGGGTGTCCGTTTCCCGGATATGTCCGAAGGGTACAGCAACCGGCTGCGCGCCATTGCCAAGGACATCGCCGCCTCCCAAGGACTGAAGCTGCAGGAGGGTGTGTATGCCGGTCTGTTGGGCCCGTCCTATGAAACACCGGCGGAAATCCGTATGCTGCGCGTGTTAGGCGCCGATGCCGTAGGCATGTCCACTGTATCCGAGGTGGTTATCGCCCGCCATTCCGGAATAGAGGTGCTGGGCATCTCCTGTATCAGCAACATGGCTGCAGGCATTCTGGACCAGCCTCTTTCCCATGATGAGGTTATGGAAACCACTGACCGGGTGAAGCAGCAGTTCTTGAAGTTCGTCATTCAGCTTATTCCTCAAATGTAACGACATCCGGGAGGGTATATACGTGTCTATAAATCCAAATGAAGGTACTTATGCACAAGTCCGAGAAGCCAGCCAGGCCATCCAAGGCAAGCTGCGCCAGGTCCGTCCCGTCATCGGTCTGATTCTCGGTTCGGGTCTGGGAGATTTGGCCGACCAGATCCAAAATCCCATTGTGATCGATTACCACGACGTTCCGCACTTTCCTGTCTCCACCGTGGAGGGCCATGCCGGGCGGTTTGTGGTAGGCGAATTAGAGGGCCGTACAGTTATCGCCATGCAGGGGCGGTTCCATTTCTACGAAGGCTACAGCATGAAGAAGGTTGTATTCCCCGTATATGTGATGCGGGAGCTGGGTGTGAAAACACTGGTTATCACCAACGCGGCAGGCGGGATGAACCGGAATTTCCATGCCGGAGACCTGATGCTGATCTCAGACCACATTAACATGACCGGAGCAAGTCCCCTGATCGGTCCCAATGAACCCGAGCTGGGTGTACGCTTCCCCGATATGTCCCAGGCATATAGCCGCGAGTACCGGGCCATGGCCAAAAAGCTGGCCGAAGAGGTGCGGGATGATGCCGGGCAGCCTCTTGTGCTGCAGGAGGGCGTGTATTGCGGCATCAGCGGTCCGGCTTACATGACCCCTGCGGAGCTGATGATGCTGGCCCGTGTAGGCGGAGATGCTGTAGGCATGTCCACCGTGGGCGAGGTTATTGCGGCCAGTCATGGCGGTTTGAAGGTGCTGGGAATCTCCTGCATCACCGACATGGCTATCGGTGAGGAACTGGAGCCCTTGACCCACGAGCAGGTCATGGAGGTCGCCAACCGGACCAAACCCAAGTTCCAGGCGCTGGTGAAGGCTTTTGTACGGCAGGTAGAGCTATAAAACGCGACAATTTCAAAGACTACTCGGCACCGTGAATGTTTATCGGGAAGAGTAGTCTTTCTTTCACTTTTTACGTAAAGGGGCGCTAATGATGCGTACAGTGGATCTGTTCCAGAAAAAAAGAGACG
>JAEWAA010000393.1 GCA_023391955.1 Bacillota bacterium
AAATCGGTCCTGGCCCATCAATCTCCGGACCTCCGGAGCCGGCAGATCGTCCTGCCCCACATGAACTCCGTCTGCGTCAAGCAGCAGGGCGATGTCCACACGGTCGTTAACCACAAAAGGAATACCCAACTCGTGGCACAAGGCTCTGACCCGCCGGGATACGTCCAAAACATCCCGCAGCGGCTGCGACTTCTCCCGCCATTGGATCATGGTGACGCCGCCTGCAATCGCTTCACGGGCAATCTCCTCGGCAGTCCGTCCTTCATAACTCTGCATATCCATAACCAGATACAGCTTAAGCCATTCCCGCAGCGGGCGGCCGTTCCACTCTACGATTTGGTGCATGTGCGAACACTCTCCCCGGACAAAACTGCAGCGAAAGACAGTTTCACCGCCCTTCGCTGCATATTCGATATTTGATTTATTTGTTAACCGCGTAAAGGACGTGTGACGGCATCCTCTACCTTGATGCACCGGTCCATAATCACCTGAAGACCGCCCGCCGCTGCAATGTCTGCAGCTTCCTCACTCTCAATCCCCTGCTGCAGCCAAAGGACCTTGGCTCCTGCCTTAACGGCTTCCTCCGCCACCTCCGCACAAAACTCGCTTCTGCGGAACACATTCACAATATCAATTGCATCCGGCACCTCGGCCAAGGAATTATACCGCTTCTCGCCCAGGATGGTGTCCGTACCTGTGGGATTGACGGGAATAATCCGGTAACCCCGGTCTTGCATGGCCGCAGCCACCATATGGGAGGTGCGGTCCGGCTTATCCGACAACCCCACCACAGCGATATTGGTTGTTTTCTCCAGAATTGATTTAATCTCATCCCGCGACGGGTTTTCAAATGCCATTATGGTGAACCTCCTTAGATGTACATATTGTTAATCAGGCACCCGGGGTGTAGGAAATACTCTGACGCCCCATAGCTTCCCAGGTATCGAGAAATTGCTGGCGGTTAACGGGGAACTGCTTCTTCCCGGTCCACGGATCATTCACATATACATATTGGTCATCATACCCCACCAGCAGCACCGCATGCTCCATAAAGGTGGTTTTAATCGGCCCCGTCGGTGTATCCCAGGTTACCCATTTGGCAGGTACCCGAAAATCGATGGTGGTCCAGACCACCGCCGGAATCCCTTGGGACAGTTGAAGCTCCAGCTCACTGAATTCGGACCCGGTAAGATCCACGGCAGAGGGAACATTCGCCTTCAGCACAGGAAACAGTGCCGTGTGGTAAATGCCGAAGCCCTTGCCCTTCCCGGAAATTTCCCCCACAAAGCCCGTATTGGGGTTTCCCCAATAAGCAGGGGACCCGTCGGAATTCACGGTGATCGGCGTCATGTCAACTGGCATTTCGGATAGGAGATCCATCTTGGTCTTGGCCACACCGGCGAAATTCAACAGCATGGACAAGCTGGTAATTTCACAGCCCGAGGGCAGCTCGGGATGCTGGCGGTAAATCGGCGCATCAAGAAGGACGGATGGCTTTCTCTCCGGCTTGACAGGTGCCGGCACCGGAACGGGTGAAGGCTCGGCTGCAGCGGCTTCAACCGGGCGCACAACGGCAGGCGCCGCATCGGCATAAGGGGAAATGGCCCATTCCTTCCCGCTTAGCCTGCCATAAATCAGCACGCTGAATACACCGCTGGAAAACACGAGTCCTACCACCATTATAAAGGCCGCCACATATTTAGTTGTCTTCCAGAGAACATTCATCCTGATCACTCTTTTTGCTGTAGTATTCTTGCGTGTATGCGGGTCAGATCAGTTCGATATGGGCGCCGAGGTCAAGCATATGCCGGAAAAAGCCGGGATACGATTTGGCGACATGATGGGCGTCATTGATGATAAGCCCCTGTTCCGAACGCAGGCCCACCACGGATAAGGCCATGATAACCCTGTGGTCATAATGGGCGTTAATCTCCACGCCGCCCTTCACACCTTCGGGCTTGCCGTGGACAATAATTTCGCTTTGCCGCTCTTCCACATTGGCCCCGGCCTTGTTCAGCTCATGGACAAAATCGGTAATGCGGTCGCATTCTTTATAGCGCAGATTCTCTACATTATAGAAGCGGGTGGTCCCTTCGGCAAAAACGGAGGCTGCCACCATGGCCAATACACCGTCTGTAAAATGGTCACCGTCGAACTCGCCGCCGCGGAGCTTTCCGTTGCCTGTGACATGGACACTGTCGTTGGTATGTGTCAGAGGCACACCCATCGCCTTCAACACATCCACCACCGCACGTTCACCCTGGCGGCTCTTCTCGGCCAGCCTGCGCACGGTAACATCCGAGGAGGTAACGGCAGCAGCAGCCAGAATAGCGGCGGAGCCGGGATAATCCCCCTGGACAATGTAGTCCTGGGGCAAATAACGCTGACGCCCCGGAATCCGGAAGTGCATATAATCTTCGGCAGCCTCCACCCGAATTCCTGCCTGCTCGAGGACTTCCAAGGTTTGGCCGACAATAACCTTGGACTTCAGATCATGCAGAACCGTAATTTCGCTGTCTTCCGCAAGTAAGGGGGTCTTAAATAACAGCGAGCTCAAAAATTGGGAGCTGACATTGCCCGATACGGTAATATGTCCGCCCTTCGGTTTACCGCCTCCGATGGTGATCGGCAGTCTGCCGTCCCGGTCCGCAACCTCAACGCCCATTTGGCGGAGAGAATCAATGAGATCATGATGAGGGCGTTTGCCCAGGGATTCGGGATAACGGTTCACGAAGGTGACATCATCCGGGCAAAGAGCGGCAATGGACATTAAAAAGCGCAGAACCGCCCCGGCGTTGCCCACATCCAGCTCCTTCACCTTGCCGGGATGGGCTCCGAAGCCGTTAATCACCAGCTTGGTTTCATCCTCCGTCAAGGTAGCCCCCAAGTCCCGGATACAACGGCGCATGGCATCGCTGTCCTCGCTGTGGGCAGGATAATAGATGGTGCTTGTCCCATCGGCGAGAGCTCCGATCAGAAGATAGCGGGTTGTATAATTCTTAGACGATAATGCCTGTATATCACCCCGTAGGACCGGGGTAGGTTTGATCACAGCTTTAAAACCGTTCATCGGGCAGGTTCCCTCCTGAGAGTTTTTAGCACCAGCAAAAAAATTTCTTCATAAAAAAGCTTGTGGCCGTACATACGGCCGTGCATAGTTACTGACAGTTTACCATATGCGGCAGGCCTTGGGAATGCGGTACAAGTCGCATCCTTCCGAGAAAACACGAATTTTCCCGCATTTGTTCGAGGGAGACCCAGTCCGCTTGACCCTCCCCGGCAATTCCGGTAGACTTCTTTAAAAACATCCCAAATCGTGAGGTGCAGCGACATGGAACAGGAAATTGGCTGGATATCCGCCGACGAGGTCCGGCAACGGCTGGAACGCGGTGAAGCATTAAACTTGGTGGACGTGCGCGAGCCTGAGGAGGTTGCGT
>JAEWAA010000406.1 GCA_023391955.1 Bacillota bacterium
AAGAGGGCTGGCATCAGCATCATAAAAAAAGTGATTAAAAACTTGCCGGAGGAATCTCCCCGGATGGAGGTAGCGAGACTCATAAAAATGAAGGCAATATCCAAAAAAACCGCCGACAAGTACAAGGCTGAAGGCGAATTCCGAACACGTTTGTAGATAATCGCAGCAAGCAGCAGACTAAAAAATTCCGCAAGAAAATTTAAGGTATCATATATGGACAGAAGCGGCATGTCTCGCACGCGTACCTCCAGGAGGACTCCGTCCCTATTGACAACAAATTCATCAGCCTGGTCCACGGTACGCCAGAGATGGACGAACGGATAGGCATCCGGGTCACCGCCGTTAATGGAGATGATCCGGTCTCCGGCTTGTATACCCGTTTTATTCACGATGTTTGCTTCATCTATGCCACTTATAATCCAATTACCGCTGTTGTCCTGCTCCAGATTTATGCCGATTAACGGATACCGGAACACGATGAACAACGCCCAAATTTGGTATATGACAAAAAAAATCACCACAGCCCGCATGATATTACGCTTCCACATCGTCCATTTCCTGCCTTCTTTAGTATGCTTCCACAAGAATATCATCTTCTTGCGCATTCACCAATAGAAAAAGAGATTGTTCGGTTGATTGCAATAATCAGCCCGACAATCTCTCTGTATGTAAGAGAAACGGTATTCTAATTCTTCTATGCTCTGCTGAGCTGGGATCCCGCCGGAAACCGCGCCCAGAAGGTCACTCCCTTGCCTGGAGAGGTGGAAAGCCCGTAGCTGCCGTTCATGGACAATACCCGGCTCTTCATCTGTTCGATGCCCCGTCCGGAGGAGCCAATTTCCCTGACCACAGGGCGTTTCTCCTCAAACCCCACCCCGTCGTCGGCGTATTCAACCCGCAGGGCTCCCGTATGAAGCTGAAGCGAGATGCAGACCACAGAGGCGCGGGAATATTTCTTGGCATTGTTCAGAAGCTCCTGAACCATACGGAACACATGCTGCTTGACCTCCATATCCACCTCCTCGATAGGAGCGATATCCGTGGTGGAGAAGTCAATCCGGAAATCGTTGGCAGCCCGCTCCATCTGCAGCAGCTTCCCCAGCGTAGCCACCAGCCCGATATCCCGCAGCAGATACGGATGAAGCTCGAAGCAGCTTTGCCGCAAACCTGCATTGATCATATCAATATAGCGCGCAGCCTGCCCCAGAGCCTTTGTCCCTTCGGCTGTCAGCATATGCTCGTCCTGCACCGTTTCCAGCCTCCGCTTCAGGAAGAACAGATCCTGCATGGTGCTGTCGTGGATATCCATGGCAATCCGGACCCGCTCCTTCTCCTGGAGCCCGAACATCAGCTTGCGGAACCACTGCAGATTGCCGGCCTCCTCTTCCTTGGGCACCACGGAGGAGAGGGTTTGGATCTTATTGTCCAGCTTGCGGATCAGCTGCACATTCTCCAGGGAAACCGCCAGGTAGGTCAGAATCAGCTGGAGCCAATGCATCTCCTCATGACCCAGCATAGTCCCTGATCGTTTGGGGGAAACCGCCAGATAAGCGGTGTATTCCTCCTGGCGGGTGATGGCAAAGCAGACATAACCGGCCTCCTCCTGTTTTTTCTCCTGAATCAGCCGAAGAATATGCTCATGCTCCGCTACCCCCACGGCAATAAGCTCTTCCTTGCCCTCCTCCAGAAGCATGATGGCTGCTCCGGTTACCTCCAGTGTGTCTACAATATCCTTCAGAATGATTTCCCGCATTTCCTGGAAGGTGGAGATGGTGCCCAGGTTCCGGGAGATGCTCTTGAGGGCCAGGTGCAGCCTGTATTTCCTGGGGAATAAGGCCGGTTCCAAGCGGGTTGTGAGGTTCTCGAGAATGTACAGAACAAAGGAGATGCCGATCAGCTGAATGAAAAAGGCCAGGGCCAGCCGTTCCCCGTTAGCGGCTTCCCCAAAAAGCAGCTTGGCCGCCCCGGTAAATATCACGCTGGGAATGATGGCGATGACTACAGTGAACAGAATGCGCCGGGTAATCAAATCAATATCATATAAACGCCGGGTGGCCAGCAGATACACGAAGGTCAGCGGGAACAGGAAGATGAACCAGCTCATCTGCAGCGAGTTTAGCCACTCATGCCCAAATAGAAAACGGGGAAAAAAGGATAAAAGCAAAATGGGTGAAAACGAAAGGAACAAGGAGCAAAAGACGATCCGGATTAGAACGGCAATATGCGGGTTGTCTTTTTTGTATTTCCGATAAAAGTAAAAGAGCAGCACAAAGTCTCCCGAAATCCCCAGGATGCTGACACCCAGAATCATATTGCTGACCCATTCGTATAACTGAACGGAGCCGGTTAAGCCTAAAATATAAAACAATTGGATGAAAACAGGAACGGCAAGCAGCAGGCAGTACCATTTTCCCCAATGGTAAGGAAAGCCGGTGGTGCTCTTTTCTACCAGATACTCATGCAGGAATTTATAGAAGATCACCGGAAGAAACATGATGAAGGTTCCGATCAGCAGCTTGCCCGAGGGGTCTCCTCTGACGGAGGTGGTCAGACTCATGAATATGGCCGCGATGTTGAGGAAAATCCCGGAGAGATAGAAGGATGACGGGGAGTGTTTGACCTTCCCTGCCAGAAGGCCGGCAATCAAGAAGCTGGAAATCTCCGCCAGAAGCGCAACAATATCATAGGCCGAAATGGAAGAGATGCTGCGCAGATTAACATCAACCGGTATGTCCCCCCGGCTGGCCTTAATGGTGTCCGCCTGGTCGATGCTTTTGAAGAGACGGACGGATTCATGCTGGTCAGGAGCGATCCCGTTGACTTCGTTAATCACATCCCCAATCCTGAAATCCAGTTTGGAGGCGATGCTGTAAGCTTCAAAGCTGGAAATCGTCCATTCTTGGGCGGCATTTTTTTGAAGGTTAATACCGGTCAGCGGGTAACGGAACATCAGGATAAGGGCCCAAATTTGATAGGTCATAAAAAATAATAGAATTAACCGCGCAAAAACAGTCCTTTTCATGACAAAATTTTGCACCTTTCTATTTAAATTTGGAATTTAAGTGATATAATGGAAGTGAAAACGACAAAAAAACGAGGTGATAGTATGCAAGCGATATCCTTATCTCCAGGGCTTTATGCAACTGTCAGAGACCTGAAAGAAAAATTGCAAATGCATCATGATGTGGAAATTTCTGCAGCCGCCGAGATCAGCGAAACGGAAAAGAAACATATCCTGAGCGCTCTCAAGGATAAGAAAGAACTGCAAGGAGTTTGGTGGTAGGTACATTCTAGATTTTACCATTATTGAGAGGGCTTGTACATCTGATTTTTTCCAAAAATCGGGTGTACAAGCTTTTGATTTACATAAATGCATACATTCCTGCTTTCTGCTGAGTCGAAATTTCAGGGTTTTACCAATGACCGGCAATTCCGGAAAATCCATTGGTGTCTTGTTGCCTTTTATGCCCCCATGGTATAATTTGAGCGACAAAATGATCGGCAAAGCAGGACAGCATTACAGACTGCGGAGGGATACCGGTATGCGCGTAAAAGCATGGATGTTGAGCATTCCGCAGCTTTTCCGGTTTATTCGGAAAATCTCTCTGCGGAAGTGGCTGCTCCTGGTGAAGCGGAGAAGCCTGGATATTCTCCGCAGCCTGTTTGCCAAACTGCTGATGGGCAACAAGCAGCTGGAGGAACGGCAGGAAATTCTCCTGCAGAACCGGGAGCTTTCTTTATTGAATGAGCTGAGCGGGCAGGTTCGCTCCATTCCCGAGATGCAGGCTATGCTGGAGCAGTTTTTGAAGCGGGCGGTATCGGATCTCCAGCTCCATTCCGCCGTGATCCAGATCAACGTTGTGGGTGAATATCTGGATCTGCCCTACAAGATTGTGGAGTGCCCTTGCGACCGCTGTGAGCGCCTCCAGGGGCGCGAATGTTATTGCTCTATTGTATCCATCCATTATCTGGTGTTTTCCGTGGGGAGAGAGGACAACCGGATCGGCCAGCTGGCTGTATGCAGCTACCTGCCGCTGAACGCTCAATCCGTCAATGTCCTCCAGTCCTTGGCTAACCAGATTTACGTAACGGCGGAGAATCTGCGTCTTTGGCATGAGCTGAAGCAGAAGGAAGCTCTCCGGCTGCAGCTGTTGGATAAGGTCATTCAGGCTCAGGAGGAGGAGCGGAAGCGGATTGCCCGGGAGCTGCATGATGAAACCAGCCAATCCCTGACCTCCATTCTGCTGGGCTTAAGTGTGCTGGCGGACAAAAAAACCGAATTGGAGCGGCATGAGCAGCTCCGCGGGCTCCGCCAGCTGGTGCAGGAAACCCTGGAGGAGGTTCATGATCTGGCGTGGCAGCTGCGTCCCAGCGTCCTGGACAAATACGGGCTTGCCACTGCGCTGGAGCGGTACATGGAGCAATACCGGAGCAAATACGGGATTGATGCGGATTTGTGCATGCTGGGGTTGGATGAGATCAGGCTGCCTATGGAGATCGAAATCTCCGTCTACCGGATCATCCAGGAGGCGCTGACCAATGTGGCCCGGTATGCCAGAGCGAGGAACGTCAGTGTGATCATCAGCCGCAAGCAGTGCCAGCTGTCGGTTATTGTGGAGGATGACGGGGCGGGCTTCGATGTGGAGCAGGTGCTTGGACGGGAGCCTACGCGGTCTAATCTGGGACTGCGCGGGATGCAGGAGCGGGCTGTGCTGCTGAACGGGTCCCTAAAAATCGAATCCGGCTTCGGATCGGGGACAACTGTGTTTGTCAACCTCCCGTTGTTTGCCGGCAAGGAAACCTATGCGGGCTGATGGGCCTGCGGGAAGAGGAGTGTCACCATGCAACCCATACGTGTTCTGTTGGCGGACGACCATCCGCTCTTCCGCTCGGGTCTGAAGAATGTGCTTCAGGCAGATCCGGCCTTCAATATTATCGGGGAAGCCAGCCGTGGTGACGAAGCGCTGCTCCTGGCCCGGGGCTGCAAGCCTGATCTGGTGATCATGGATGTAAGTATGCCGGTTATGGACGGTATCGAATGCACCCGGCAGCTGAAGGAGCATGATTCTTCCATTAAAGTGCTGATGCTTTCCACCTATTCCGATGATGCCTACTGGCAGGAAAGTATGGAGGCCGGGGCGTCCGGGTACGTTCTGAAGCGGGCGGTGGACACGGAGCTGATTATCGCCATCCGGGCGGTAATGGAGGGGGAACGTTACATTTACCCTACTCTGCTGGGCGGGTTCCACAAGCCGGGGGGCAAGGCGGCTGCCGATGAGGTGCAGGAGGAGGTGCTGAGCCCGCGGGAGCAGGAGGTGCTGCTGCTGATTGCCCTGGGGCACACCCAGCAGGAAATCGCCGAGCAGCTGGCGGTCAGCATCAAAACGGTGGATTCCTACAAAACCCGGATCCGCGAGAAGCTTAATCTCACCAAACGGTCGGACATGGTCCGGTACGCGTTGAAGCATAATATCATTTCCGATAAAACCGTGTAGGGGCTGGCGCTCCGGCACGGTTTTTTTTATTGAAAGACTCGTAAGGGATACATCGCGGATGGGCTCGTTACCAGCCCTCAGAATTAGGTCTTTGTCTGCTGCGCCGCGAATACATTTAGTGCTGAAGGGCAGGTGAAGAAATGGATCTGTGGCTGATATGGCTGATCGTGGCCGGTCTCCTGGTTATAGCGGAAATGCTGACGCTGACCTTTTATCTGCTTTGGCTGGGGGTAGGCGCATTAGCGGCTATGATCGTGGATTTTATTGTGCCGGGAGCATGGGTGGCGCAGGTGGTAGTGGGCTGTGTGGTTGCGCTGCTTCTGACGGTATTCACCAAACCGTTAACCCGGAAGCTTGTGAAGGCAAGAGGCTTTAAGGATGCCGTTGACGTTCTTGTGGGCAAGGAAGGAACGGTCATCGAGGAGATCAACGCCGGCCAAAGAGGGATTGTGAAGGTGGGCGGCGAGCTGTGGAGCGCCGAGTCGGTGGAAAGTCTGAAGAAGGGCGAGACAGTTGTGGTAGTAGAACGTGGAAGCGCTTTACTGCAGGTGGCCAAAAGAGGAGGATGACGAAATGATTTACGCAATTCCGATCCTGATTGTGGTGCTGGCCGTGGTGTTTATCTCCCTGTCGGTCAAGATCATCCCGCAGCAGAAGGTTGGTGTGGTGGAACGGCTGGGCAAGTTCAATCACCTGCTGACACCGGGCATCAATATCCTGATTCCGATTATCGATCATGTGCGGACCTATCACGATTTGCGGGTCCAACAGGCCAATGTGCCGCCGCAAACGGTCATTACCAAGGATAATGTCCAGGTCCAAATCGACACCATCATCTTCTATCAGGTGACGGGTCCGGAGCAGGCTACATACGGAATTTCCGATTATGTGTACGGGGTGCGCAACATTACCACCGCCACCATGCGGCAGATTATCGGCAATATGGAGCTGGATGAAACCCTGTCCGGCCGGGAAAAAATCTCCACCGACATCCGGGTGGCGTTGGATGAGGCGACGGAAAAATGGGGTGTGCGGATCGAACGGGTGGAGGTCATCGACATCCAGCCGCCCGGTGACATCCAGGAAGCCATGGACAAACAAATGAAGGCGGAGCGCAGCAAACGGGCAATGGTCCTGGAGGCCGAAGCGGCCAAGCAGGACATGATTCTGCGTGCCGAGGGCAACAAACAAAGCCAGATCCTGAAGGCGGAGGGCGAAAAGGAAGCCCGCATCCGGCAGGCGGAGGGTGTCCGGCAGGCCAAGGAGCTGGAGGCGCTGGGCGAAGCCAAGGCGATCCAGTCCATCGCCGACGCCGAGAAGCTTCGCATCCAGCTGCTGCGGGAGGCCGGGCTTGACGAGCAGGTGCTGACCTACCGTGCCCTGGAGGCGCTGGGCGAGGTAGCCAACGGAGCGGCCAACAAGGTGTTTATCCCCACCAAGGCGGTGGAAACCCTGGGCAGCATCGGCGCCATCGGGGAGATGTTGAGGGGGAGTAAATAGGGAAGAGGTAAAAGCGGAGGCTGTCCTCTCTTCCCAAATGCAAAAGTGCATTTAATTGGTAAACAAACCTTCATTTTTACGGTCTATCCTGCAAAAGTACAGTTATTTTCGTCAGATGGGAGCAAGATGGACCCAGCGTCGGAAAATAGATGCACTTTTACATTTGGGGTGCGGGGGAGGCGGAATTCAAGCAGAATAGATGCACTTTTGCAGGATAAGTCCGGATTAAATACACTTAAAGGGGACAACAATTAGACCGCTTCGTCCTGTTTTGGGAAACGGTCTATTTTATTGCCCAAAATCCGCCTCCGGTTATCCCCTCCTGGTTCGTGTAGGGAAATTCCCGGCAAGGACTGCCGGTTTTTCCGATAGCGCAACCCGGTTTCATGTGCGATGATGATGTAAAGGCTTACAAATGTTGAACGAGAAGCAACATGGGGGTGAGCAAGGTGGCCGGCAGAAAGACCATTTATGAAACGGCAATGGAAAGAGGGGTTACCCGGCGGGATTTTTTGAAGATGTGCACGGTGCTTACAGCGGTGATGGGGCTGGATATCACCCTTGAAAAGAAGGTAGTCAAGGCAGTGGAATCGGCCAAGCGGGTTCCGGTGATTTGGCTGCAGATGCAGGATTGCACAGGCTGCTCGGAATCCTTTATCCGGACGACGCATCCCAAGCTGGAGAGCGTCTTATTCGATATGATCTCGCTGGAGTACAGCGAGGTGCTGTCCGCCGCTTCCGGGCATCAGGTGGAGGAGGCGCGCCGGAAGGTCATCGAAGAGTATGCCGGGGAATATGTGCTGGCGGTGGAGGGCAGTGTGCCCAAAAACGCCGAATACCTGATGGTTGGCGGCGTTCCCGCCAAGGATGTGCTGCTGGAAACGGCGGCCAAGGCCAAGCTGATTCTCGCCTACGGCAGCTGCTCCTCCTGGGGCGGTATCGCCGCAGCGGGCCCCAATCCCACAGGGGCTATGCCCATTACCGATGTCATCAAGGATAAGCCGGTAATCCGGGTGCCGGGCTGCCCGCCCATTGCGGAAGTGATGACCGGCGTCATCGCCCACGTGCTGACCTTTGGATCCGTACCGGAGCTGGATGCTCAAGGCCGTCCGAAGGCTTTTTACCGGCACCGCATCCACGACAAGTGCAACCGGCGCGCTTATTTTGACTCCGGGCTGTTTGTGGAGTC
>JAEWAA010000465.1 GCA_023391955.1 Bacillota bacterium
GCAGAAAGAAGCGGCACAGACGGGTCTGGCCATGGTAAAACCGGCATTTTTCCACAAAGAAAAAAAGCGCCGCTATTTTAACGGCCCCCTGTATACACTCAGCGTCATCCAGTTCATGAATTGGGTGGAC
Organism: Bacillota bacterium; assembly: GCA_023391955.1. GTDB lineage: Bacteria > Bacillota > Bacilli > Paenibacillales > NBRC-103111 > Paenibacillus_AR. The sequence continues at coordinate 131 of JAEWAA010000465.1, forward strand.
TTAAGCGATAAGATGTCGTTTACCACTTTATGCAAGGCAGGATTGCCGTTCTTCTTGTACTTCTCGCTGATACAATCCCAAATATCCTCCCCCGTAACATGCTCATAGCCAATTTGCCGGAATTCCTTCGCCTTGCTGATGCACAGCTCCTCGATCATCGCGTTCAGCTTCGCTTCATCCGGAGCGAGTACCTGCTCCACTTCCCGTCCTTCATCCCCCAACGGCTAAGCACCTGCCCTTCGCGGATTCAAGTAAATTGGCTCTAAGTTACTTCAAGAAGTATTTCGCCGCAGGTTCCCGTTTTCCTGCCTGTCCACCGGATTTTCATAAATTTAGCATCAGTCCCGGGACGGGCTGCATATCCATGTAAAGATAATGCTGTACGAGAAGAGGGATCGCATGTCGAAAAAGCGGACAACCATTAAACGGATCACGAAACAATCTTTCATAGGCGGGACCCTGATTCTGGTAGCGGCCGGCATTCTGAACCGGCTCCTTGGTTTTGTGCCGCGGATTCTTCTGCCCCGGATTATCGGCGCGGAGGGGGTGGGCCTGTACCAGCTGGGTTATCCCTTCATGCTGATGATGATGACGGTAATTACGGGCGGAATTCCTCTGGCGGTAGCCAAGCTGGTGGCGGAGGCGGAATCCGCAGGCAATGAGGGAAAGGTCCGCAAGGTGATGAAGGTGTCCCTGGTGCTGTCCATCAGCCTGGGCATTTTGTTTACGGGGATCTGCTATCTGGGAGCGGATTGGATCACGTCCCACCTGCTGACCGACAAAAGAGTGTTCACCACCTTCCAGGTGATGAGCCCCATTATTCTGATCGTATCCGTTTCCGCCGTGTATAGAGGCTACTTCCAGGGAAGGCGGAATATGATTCCCACCGCCCTCTCCCAAACCTTCGAAACTCTGGTGCGGATCGCGGGTATGCTGCTGCTTTCCTGGCTGATGCTGCCCTACGGACTGGAATATGCCGCTGCCGGAGCTATGCTGGGGGTGCTGGCGGGTGAGCTGGGCGGGATGCTAGTGATGCTGCTCATGTATGCCTGGACCCGGAAGGACTATCTTCTATATGATAAAGCCGTCATCGGCAAAAATCCGCAGCACATGGGCGGAATCGCTGCTCTTAAGCAAATGGTCAGGATCGCAGTGCCCGTCACCGCCAGCAAGCTTGTGGGCTCCGCCTCTTATTTGTTCGAATCCATCCTTACTGCCCAATCCCTGGCCAGAGCGGGAATCGCCACTGCCGTTGCCACCGCTCAATACGGGGCGCTGCAGGGGATGGTTATCCCGATCCTGCTGCTGCCCAGCGCATTAACCTTCTCCTTATCCGTCTCGCTGGTTCCTTCCTTGTCGGAGGCTGCGGCCAGAGGGGATATGCGGACGATTCACATGCGGCTGCACCAATCCTTGCGGCTGGCACTGGTGACCGGGGCTCCCTTTGCCGTGATGATGTATATTCTGGCGGATCCGCTCTGCCAATTTCTCTACGGCCAAACTGAAATCGGCATCATGCTCAAAATGATGGCCCCCATCGCGTTGTTCATTTACTTCCAGGCACCCCTGCAGGCGGCCCTCCAGGCTTTGGACAGACCGGGTACGGCGCTGGTCAACACAACTGTAGGGACAACAGCCAAGCTGGCGCTCATTCTCCTCCTGGCCTCCAACCCCCGCATGGGCATTCTGGGCGCGGTGATGGCCATTAACCTGAATACCGTGCTTGTCACCTTGATGCATTACCGCAGTGTATCCAAGATGCTCCGCTTTTCCATGAAGTCCGCGGAATTCCTGCGGACAGGCGCGGCCATGGCGCTGATGGGGCTTACCTGCTGGGCGGTTTACGGAATGGATTTTATCTCCTCCGGCCTGCTCCGTTTTTTCCTGGCGGCGGCCGCCGGGTTCGCCATCTATCTTGCTGCTGCGGTGTTGCTGAAGCTGGTGGACAAAAGCGACTTCGGCCGGCTTCCCTTTTTCAAGAATAAGCAATAGGCTCTTACCGTTTCTTATCCAGAAACATAACCCCTCTGTGATCCACCGAGCAGAAAAAAACCTCCTTAAAGTCCTTCACGCCCCGCTCCTGGATCTTGCTTTTCAGCCAAAACCGGGTTTTGCCCAGCTTGGACAAATTCTGGTCCTGGACCTTGCCGTCCATAATCAGAGGCAGGGGCAGCCCCTCGTAACGGATCGTATCGAAGGGATCGGCGGGAACCTCAGCCTGCCGCTTCTCCTCGGGTTTTTCCACCACGGTGAGCTTGCCGGAGGTTTCCAGAATGGCGAACTCCACATCGGCCACATTCATGACCCGGTTCTGCCGGAGCTGGACCATCAGGTCGTCCAGATTGTAGCGCTGCCGCTTCATTTCGGTCCGGTCCAGATTGCCGTTTTTAATGAGATAGCTGGGGGTGCCTTCAATATATTCCCGTGCTTTTTGGCTGTGCAAAGAAAGCTTGGCCGTACCGATCTGGATTAGAACCAGGGTGGCGATGGGAACCAGGCCATGAAGGATGGGCTTGCGCAAATCATCAATGATAAAAACCGCGATTTCCGCGATGATGATGAAAATAACCAGGTCAAACACGGACAACTTGCCGATTTCCCGCTTGCCCATCAAACGCATGGTGAGAAAAACCACAACATAGACCAGCACCGTCCGAAAAAAAAGCGGCATTATCTCCATGGTCTGCCCCTCCTGCCAAGTTTCGTGTCACTTGGTAGTTTGGCGCATCGCAAAATCACTCATTCACTCTCCGGTGCCCTCAATTATTCCCAACCGCAAGGACAAACCGGGCAGTCTTGTACTATTTGGCCTGCTTGTTCATAGAATGGAACAAAGAGATGTTCACAAGCTGATGCAATCCATACGAAAGCCCTAAGGAGGAATGAAATATGAATTTCAAGCAAGTGGGACAAGTGGGGTCAGGGTCACCTATGCTGCGGGGTTTGATGTTTGCTTTTGCAGTGATGGCTCTTGGCGCTTTGGCCGCATCCGTGGCGGTGACAGCCGGTGATCAGGGTGAGGAAGTCCTGCCGGTTTATGCGTGGATCATCCACGGCCTCTCCGTATTGGCCGGCAGCTTTGCCAGCGGGCGCCGCTCCGGGGTGAAGGGCTGGTACCATGGCGGGCTGTTGGGTCTGTTGTACAGCATCATTGTGCTAATTATCGGGTTTTTGAGCTTCGACAAGGGGATGGACTGGAGTGTAGCCCTGTTTGCGGCAGCGGCCTTTATGGTAGGGGCCGTAGGCGGAATTTTCGGGGTCAACACCAAAAAGTAGCGGCGCAATGGTACAAAAGAGGGATGGCGGACTGTTGGGTCCGCCATCCCTCTGTTTGTCTATGGGTCATTCCGGCTAGCCGCCGGCCGGATTGTGAAGGAAACGGTGGTTCCCCGGCCTGGAACACTGGTTACGGATAAACCGCTGCCGTACCGTTTGCGCAGCCTCCGGTCCGTATTCACCAGCCCTACTCCCTTGCGCTCCGGCGTGGAGGCGGGCTGGAAAAGCACCGCGCATTGGTCCGCATCCATCCCCACACCATTGTCCTCCACCGCCACCTCCACGTCTTCCCCGCTGCTGCGGATGCGGATGGTCACCCTGCCTCCTTTGGAACGGGACAGGATTCCATGCTTCACCGCATTCTCCACAAGTGGTTGAATGGTGAATGGAGGCAGTGGAGTCTCCATCAGGTCCTCCCGTTCCTCCAGGTCCCACTCCACCAACAGCCTGTCCCCGAAGCGTTCCCGTTCGATATACAGGTAGGCCTTGACCAGCTCCAGCTCGACATGAAGGGGAACGGCGTCCCGGGTATTCAGAAAATCGAAGCTGATCCGCAAATAGGAGCTGAAGGCATCGATCATCATCCGCATCCGTTCCACATCAATTTGGCCCAGGGCGGAGATGGAGTTCATGGCATTGAATAAAAAATGAGGCTCAATCTGGGCCTGGAGGTATGCCCCCTCCAGTCTCAGCAGCTCGTCCATGGTCTGCTTCAGCCGGGTCAGGACCAATACGCGGCTGCGAAGCTCCAGCGGATTCACGGGTTTGGCCACATAATCATTAGCTCCGGCATGGAAACCCGCCTGAATGTCTTCCGGCATGCTCCTGGCCGTCAGCAGCAGAATCGGAAGCTCCAGCAAGGAATACCGGGTGCGCACAACGGACGCCAGCTCATAGCCGGACATACCCGGCATCATCACGTCGGTAATCAGCAGGTCCCAAGAGCCCTCCCCGATTTTTTCCAATGCCTCCCGGCCTCCCCCGGCGGTAACAATCCGGTAATGGTCAAGAGCCAGCACAGTGGTCAGCACCTTCAGGTTCACGGGATCATCGTCTACCATCAATATCCGGGGCCTGTCGGCTGGCTCTGTGGGCACAGGTGAAACCGTGGCTGCCGCATCACCGGTGCCAATGGTTACGGATGAAGCCTCCTCCTCCGTTAGAGTGCTGCCATACTCCGGAGCACTGCCAACCTGGTGGGCCAACGGCAGCCGGAATGAAAACACCGTCCCCTTTCCCGGGGAGGTATCCAATACCAATGCACCGCCGTGCAATTCCACCAGCTTCTTGCTGATGGACAAGCCCAAACCGAAACCGCCCTCTGCTGCGCCCCGGCCGGACTCCCCCTGTTCATAGGCGTCGAACACTCTTCTGGCAGTGGCCTCATCCATACCGATGCCCGTGTCCCGGACGGCCAGCTCCGCCTCCTTGCCTACAAGCCGTGCCGTAACTGTCACTGAGCCTGCCTCCGTAGACTTCAACGCATTATGGATCAGATTCACCAGAATCTGAATCAGCCGCATTTCGTCGGCCAGCACCGGGGGAAAGTCCGGTGGAATGGAAGCCGTTAGCCGCACCGGTTTATTCTCCGTGAGATAATTAAGCATGTCGGTGACTCCGGCCGTCACCGTCTGCAGGGAAACCGGAGCCAGCTGCAGGCTGACCCCTTTGTTCCGCAGCCGGGCCTGCTCCAGGAGATCGTTCAGCATCAGTGTCATTCTGCCGCCAATGGTCAGAAGAAGCTCCAGGCTCCGTGCACTTTCCGCGCCGATGGTGTTCCGCTCCGTCTCCAGCACGTTTTGGGCAATGTTCATCATCCCGTGCAGGGGATTGCGCAGCTCATGGGACGTATTGGCCAGAAACTCATCCTTGCGCCGGTCCTCCTGCTGAAGCCGCACCGCCAGTTCTTTGGCCTGCTCCACCTTCCGGAAATACTGCTTCAGGGCATAAGCGGCAAGGCTGAGGCAAAGCACCACCAGATCCACAGGATAAAAGCCCATGTTCAGGGTGCTGTGGGTTTTGAAGGAGCTCCACACCAAATTCGAGACCAGGCTTGAGCCAGCCAGCAGCAAATAGATGGTATCCTGCTTGCCTCTGCGCACTGCCAGCACCAGAACGGCGATAATCGCCAACAGGAAGCCCATATAGAGAAGACGGTTTACCGGGTCCAGCAAAGCGACGATCCGGGCGGGCAGCAGCGCCACCACCAGCATCCACACCGCAAAGGCGCCAGCCACCAGCCTGTAGGTACGGTTAATCCGTTCGGGCATCAATAGCC